>CATOJE010000022.1 GCA_951800145.1 uncultured Lachnospiraceae bacterium
GTTCTGAATTTTTCTCAAATCCAAGGCCAAACCACAGGCCTTGTTTTCTTGAATTTTCAGGGTTTGTGTATTGTTCAGTCTTTAATTTTCAAGGTTCGTTTTATAAATAGATATGATATCTGGCGATATCAAACGCAGAAGGAGGGATTTGAACCCTCGCGCCGCTATTAACGACCTACTCCCTTTCCAGGGGAGCCCCTTCAACCACTTGGGTACTTCTGCAATGGTTGATTCAACACTTTTATTTAAATTTATCATCCTTTGTCCAAACGGAGAGAGTGGGATTCGAACCCACGCGCCCTTGCGGACAAACGGTTTTCAAGACCGCCTCGTTATGACCACTTCGATATCTCTCCAAATGTGCTTTCAAATTTTATCAAAGAATTTCACATTTGTCAAGAACTTTTTTCTCTTAATTTACCACTTTTTCGGCAAGAAATCTTAGATTCTACAGCATTCCCTACACTCTGTTTTCTCAGAGCGACTTGATTATTCTAGCATACCTTTCCAGTTCTGTCAACCGCTTTTTTCTATTTTTTTCACACTTTTTTGCAGCGGCTGTATCCCTTCAGATATCAGCCTAAAAGCGCCTCTGCCACCATCAGATCCTCTGGTGTTGTCACCTTGATATTCCGATAGTCTCCCTCCACCAGCTTCACTGAATGGGTTGCCATCTTCTCCACGACCATGGCATCATCGGTAATTCCCTCCTGGAATTCTGACTGGCTCATCATCCTTTCATATGCCTGGAAAATCAGCTCAAAGAGGAATGCCTGAGGTGTCTGAATCTGCCACAGCTGCTTCCTGTCCGGGGTCCCGGCCGCAAATCCATTTCCATCACTGACCTTGATGGTATCCTTTACTGGCATTCCCGCCACACAGGCCTGGAAATCCGCTGCGCCCTGGATCGCCCTCCGGATCACTGCTTCCGAAACCAGCGGGCGGGCCCCATCATGAATCAGCACATACTCCGGCGCCGCCCCCGGTTCCCTTCCAAATTCCTTCAGCCCCTCATACACCGAATGGTATCGCTCCCTGCCTCCGCAGACAACTGCTTTTACCTTAGAAAAGCCATAAGCTTTCACAATCTCTCTCTCGCAGTATCTAAGCTCCTGCTCCCCGGTAACTAAGACAATTTCTTCCACAGGGCTGCTCTGAAAAGCCTCCAGGGAATAACATACCAGCGGCTTTCCCTTCAGCTCCAAAAACTGCTTTGCCACCGCTGCATGCATCCGTTTCCCCTGGCCGGCAGCTAGCACCACTGCCCCAATCTTCCCTTTCATTCCTTGCCTCCTGCTATCTCTGCCCCAGCTTTAAATTAGGGACTGCATTCAGATCCCATCCGCTGATATTTCCTTTCTGGTACTCGTAATATCCGGCCACCCCGATCATCGCCGCATTATCGGTACAGTAAATCGGCGATGGATAATAAAAGGTAATCCCTGCTTTCCTGCAGGCCTCCTTCATCCCTGCCCGCAGCGCTGTATTAGATGCTACGCCTCCAGCGATGGCAAGCTTATCATAGCCATATTCCAGAGCCGCCGCTACTCCGCGGCTGACCAAGGAGTCCACTACTGAATTCTGGAAGGATGCCACTAAATCCGGCACACAGATCTCCTCTCCTGTCATTTTGGCATGATTAATATAATTTAATACGCAGGATTTTAAGCCGCTGAAGCTGAAATCATAGGGAGAGCCCTCCACCTTCCCCCGCGGGAATTCAATGGCATGGGGATTCCCCTCCCTGGCTGTCTTATCCACCTTTGGTCCACCGGGATATCCAAGGCCCACGGCTCTGGCCACCTTATCAAAGGCCTCCCCCGCCGCATCATCTCTGGTCCGGCCCAGGATTTCAAATTCTCCATAATTCTTTACAATTACCAGATGCGTATGGCCGCCGGAAACAATCAGGCACACAAACGGCGGCTCCAAATCCGGATGCTCGATAAAGTTAGCAGAGACATGACCCTCGATATGGTGAACGCCGATCAGCGGCTTCTTTGCCCCATAAGCGATAGCCTTAGCCTCCGCTACCCCCACTAAAAGAGCCCCCACCAGACCAGGGCCGTAGGTTACCGCGATGGCGGTCATCTCCTCTAATTTCATCTGTGCCTCTGTAAGAGCGCTTTCAATTACCTGATTTATCTCCTCGATATGCTTTCGGGAGGCAATCTCCGGCACCACTCCGCCATACAGGGTGTGCAGATCAATCTGAGAAGAAATCACATTCGAGAGAACCGTCCGCCCATTCTTCACCACAGACGCCGCCGTCTCATCACAGGAGCTTTCAATCCCTAAGATATACACATCTTCCTTCATACCCTTCCACACCTTCCATCACTGCTCATCTTCAAATCTAAGCTCCAGGCTCCATCCATCTCTGGCTGCCTTGGCAGCCGGAAAGATTTCCCGCACCTCATCCATATACTCCTCCGGCCTTGTTAAAGAAGGGCTGTAATGAGTCAGCCACAAAGCCTTTGGATTCGCCTCCTTCGCCAATGCCGCCGCCTCATAAAAGGTCATATGCTTATATTCCCTGGCTTTCGCCGCCTTATCTTTTTCCCCGTACATCCCTTCACATACCATCAGATCCGCATCCCTCGCATACTCTGCAATCACTGGAACCGGGCGGGTATCCGTGCAATATGTCACCTTAATCCCCTTCCGCGCAGGTCCAAGGACCATATCCGGTGTGTACCTTTTTCCCTCTGCTTCAATGATCTCCCCCTTCTGAAGGCGGGACCAGAATCTCTGGGGAATTTCCTGCTCTCTGGCCCGCTCTACGCAAAACCTCCCGGCCCGGAGAATGGAAATCCCATATCCATAGCAGATCACATTGTGGTTCACCCGGTATGCATCTACTGCATACGGCCCTAATCGAAGGCGATAGCGGGGTTCCGTTAATTCGATAAAGCGCAGCTCAAAGGGCAGCTCCGGAGCTATGGTGCGAAGAGCTCCCACCACCTTCTCCAGCCCTTTAGGGCCTATAAGAGTCAGAGGCTCGGTCCTCTCTGCATTTCCCATAGTTAGGAGCAGCCCCGGCAGCCCGCTGATATGATCTGCATGATAGTGGGTAAAGCAGATGAAGTCAATGGGCTTCGGACTCCACCCCTTTTCCTTAAGCGCCACCTGTGTCCCCTCACCGCAGTCGATCAGCAGATTGCTTCCCCCGCAGCGGGTCATGAATGATGTCAGCCAGCGATATGGCAGCGGCATCATCCCCCCTGTCCCCAACAGACAGATATCTAACATAATATGTCCTCTCTTTTTCTATATTCCTGTGAGGGAAGCTCTGCATACTTTGGAATATGCCGAATCCGGCTGATTCAAATCACAAATATTCCGTCTGCTCCTCCACCTCTACAGCAATTCTAAACTGGTTTACCCAGTCATCATAGCAATTCTCGCATAAATCAAAATGGTGGATTTCCCCATCCTTTTCCGAGAAGAAATCCCAGCTGTGATCAAACAGCAGTCCGCCCTCCCGCAAAATTCCATTCTCAACCACCATTTTCTTTCCGCATTTGTTGCAGATCACAGTCTCCAGCTGTCCGTTTTTACTGATACGTCTCATAACATCCTCACCTTTCTTAAAATCAGCAGTCGCTTCTGCATTTCAGGAAACCATACATTTCCCATGAGCCAAGTATAACGCAGATTTTGTCGATTTTAAGTGGTAAATGTTTCATAGTACCCTAAAGCCTTCGGTTCCACATGATGATAGCATCCTCTTTCGGATTCCTGTAATAGTCCTTCCTGCGGGCCTCCTCCAGAAAACCCGCGGAAATATAAAGCCTTCTGGCCGGAAGATTGGACTCCCGCACCTCCAGCGTTATAGCCCCAGCCCCTCTGTCCTTTGAAAATTTTACCAGAGCTTCCAGCAGTTTTCTTCCCCGGCCCATCCCCCGAAAGGCCTCCAGAACAGCGATTCTCTGGATCTCTCCTTCCCCCGCGATTACGCAGGCAGCTCCATAGCCTGTCAGTATCCCCTCCTCCTCTGCCGCCAGGAGGATATTCCAGGGACTTTTCAGGCTTTCCTCTAAAAGCCTTCGCGACCAGCTCTCTCGAAAGCAGGAGGCATCTATAAGCGATGCCAGTTCTAAGTCTTCCTCACACATCAGCCGGATGTTCACAGCAAAGTCCCTTCTCTCTCCCGCTCCGCCTGAGGCTTTCTGAGATATTCCGGCTTATGCTCTGCGGCAGTCTCCATCCTTCCGGCTTCCATATAAAGCATGCCAAGGGCTGCCACCGATGCCGCCCTCTGGCGGCTGCTCTGAGCCGGGGCAAAGGAATAAGGGGCAGCAAGTCTCTCCTGGATGGTATCTCGATATACAGGAACCCCATCCCCTAGAAAGATTACCCTTTCTCCTCTGTCATTCAGCTCACCTAACAGCTGGTTCATATCCATGGCGCACTGCTCCTTTACCACATCCAGCTCCTGCTCTACATAATAGAGCCCGGTATATACCTGATTTCTCCTGGCATCCATAATCGGGCAGATCAGTGCACTGCTTCCCCATAAGTTATAGGCCATGGCATCTACTGTAGGAATGTGTAGCAACGGCTTTTTTAATGCCAGTCCCAGCCCCTTGGCAGTGGCTGAACCGATCCGCAGCCCGGTAAAGGAGCCTGGCCCTGCTGAAACTGCAATCCCGTCAATGGTTTCCAATTCCAGCTCCAAAAGTCTTACCATCTCATCCAGCATAGGCAGAAGGGTTTGAGAATGAGTTTTTTTATAATTTACCGTATATTCTGCTGTAAGGATCCCATCGGTCACCAGTGCCACACTGGCTACCAGAGAGGAGCTCTCGATCCCCAATATTCTCATATCCTGCCTCCCTCTGTCGAAGCTGCATCAAAGGCTGCCCCCGGCTCCCCATAAACTATGGTGATCCTTCGATAGTCAAAGCCCTGCTCCAGATCCTTTTCTATGGTAATCCAAACTGCCTGCGCCGGTATCAGCTCGCGGATAAGCCCTGGCCATTCCACCAGGCAGACGCCTTTTCCATAAAAGCAATCCTCATATCCGATCTCCTCCATCTCCTCCACATCACTAATACGGTATACATCAAAGTGATAGAGGGGAAGCCTTCCCTCCTCATAGGACTGCAGGATGGTAAAGGTGGGGCTGTTTACCGGCTCCCGGATCCCAAGCCCCCTGGCAAAGCCCTGGGTAAATACCGTCTTTCCCACTCCCAGATCCCCATTCAGGCAGTAAATCTGGCCTGGGGCCGCCCCTTTCCCCAGCGCTTCCCCCAGGAGGAAGGTATCCTCCGGGCTCTGTGTTATCATCGTTTTCATGCTTTGCTCCCTTTAACATAGTTACACGCCTCTGCAGCGGGCCTTCGGCAGCTTCTCCCGGACCAGCTTCCGAAATGCCTCTTCCTCACTGCCCATAGAACTTCGGGGGATCAATGACGCATGGGCCCTGTCGCCATAAATGATCACCATATCCCCCACCATCTCGATCCGGCTGATATCCTCCCAGGGAATCTGTCCGCCTTCCCCGCCCTGGGCAACCTCCACCCCTTCCTCTGAAAAGGTCAGCTGGAGAGGAGGCTGCTTTTCCAGCTCCTTCGCCTGGCGCAGCGCCTTCGGATACAGCATGGCAGGCTGCCAGATTACAAATAAAAATATAATAAACACTAATAACAGTCTCTGGAACAGCTCCAGCATATCCCACCGGGTAAGCAGAAGGAATGCGGATCCGCCCACTAATATCAAGTTGACGCCGCCCCGGATCCCTTTATTGGCATAGATCATTGAAAACTTCCATAGCTCCTTTGCCGTGGGCTTTGTGGTAAATGTAAGGCTAGTCTTTCTGTCTTCCATGGTTTATCTCAGCTCAATCCTTTCTGGAAAGATTTCTCCCCATCCCGGCGAAAATCCCGCTGTTGGGGATATAGACATTCCCCTCCTGGCGGCGCTCCCTTTTTTTATTCTGTGATTTCCCGGAAGCCGCCCTTTCCGCCGTATTTTTATGATTTTGAGAGCGGCCTTCCTTCCCGGTTCTCTTTCCCGCTTCCTGAGAGCGCCCGACACTGTCAGGCTTTTTCTTCCCTTCCCGCGGCTTTCCAAAGGCTCCCTTTTCCCCTTCCTCCTCCAGCTTCATAGACAGGCTGATCCGCTCCTTCGCCACATCCACAGAGAGCACGCGCACATCCACGATATCCCCTACGCTGACTGCCTCCAGGGGATGCTTGATAAAGCGTGTGGTAAGTTCCGAAATATGAACCAGCCCGTCCTGGTGCACGCCGATATCTACAAACGCGCCGAAGTCAATCACATTCCGCACCGTCCCCTTTAAGATCATCCCAGGCTTCAAATCCTTCAGATCCATCACATCCGTCCGCAGAATGGGCTTAGGCATCTCATCTCTCGGATCCCGGCCCGGGCTGGAAAGCTCCTTCACAATATCCCGAAGTGTGGGCTCCCCGACTCCCAGCTCCTCGGCCATCCTGCCATAATCCCGGATGGAAAGATGGCTGGGGCCTTTTAAGATCGCTTCTGCGGTCATTCCCATTTTCTCCAAAAGCCTTTCTGCGGCATGATAGCTCTCCGGATGGACTCCCGTATAATCAAAGGGGTTCTCCCCATTCTGAATCCGGAGGAAGCCGGCGCACTGCTCAAAGGCCTTTGGCCCCAGCTTCGCCACCTTTAACAGCTGCTTCCGGTTCGTAAAGGCGCCATTTTCTTCCCGATAGGCTACAATATTTTTTGCCAATGCCTTGCTGATGCCGGAAATGTATTCCAAAAGGGCGGGGGAGGCAGTATTTAAGTCCACCCCTACCCGGTTCACACAGTCCTCCACCACACCGCCCAGGGTCTCGCTTAAGTGCTTCTGGTTCATATCATGCTGATACTGGCCCACGCCAATGGCCTTAGGCTCGATCTTTACCAGCTCTGCAAGGGGATCCTGGAGCCGGCGGGCGATGGAAGCCGCGCTTCTCTGGCCCACGTCAAACTGAGGGAATTCCTCTGTGGCCAGCTTGCTGGCAGAATAGACAGAGGCTCCCGCCTCATTGACGATCACGTACTGAACCTTTTGCGGAATCTCCTTTAGCAGCTCTACTATAATCTGCTCCGATTCTCTGGAGGCTGTACCGTTCCCCACGGAGATCAGCGTGATGTTGTATTTCTCAATCAGCTTCTTCAAAATCCTTTTGGACTCTTCTACCTTATTCTGAGGGGCTGTGGGATAGATCACCACTGTATCCAGCACCTTGCCTGTCGGATCCACCACTGCCAGCTTACAGCCGGTCCGGAATGCGGGATCCCAGCCTAATACCACCTGGCCGGCAATGGGCGGCTGCATCAAAAGCTGCTCCAGGTTCTTCCCAAATACCTTAATCGCGCCTTCCTCTGCCCGCTCTGTCAGCTCATTGCGGATCTCCCGCTCAATGGCAGGAGCTATCAGGCGGCTGTAGCTGTCCTCAATGACAGCTGAAAGAATCGGCGCAGTGTACTGGTTTTCCTCTGGTATCACCTGCTTCTCCAGATAGCGTAAAATCCGCTCCTTGGGCGCGCTTATCTTCACAGTCAGCACCTTCTCCGCCTCTCCCCGGTTCAATGCCAGGATCCGGTGCCCCGCCGCCTTAGCCACCGGCTCCTCAAAATGATAGTACTGCTCATATACGGTCTGTGCCTTATCGTCCTTGGCCTCAGATAAAATCACCCCTTCCTGCATGGTGATATCCCGTATGTACGTCCGGTATCCGGCATGATCCGATATCTGCTCAGCGATAATATCCTTCGCTCCCCCGATAGCTTCCTCCGGGGTACTTACTCCCTTTTCCTCATCCACAAACTCCCAGGCCTTCTCCTTTGCCGGAATATCTGCTGTGCCATCCATCAGCCACTGGGCCAGGCCCTCTAAGCCCTTTTCCTTGGCAATGGTGGCTCTGGTGCGGCGCTTCGGACGGTAAGGGCGATATAAATCCTCCACAGCTACCAGCGTCTTTGCCTCCAGGATTTGCTTCTCCAGCTCTGGCGTCAGCTTTTCCTGCTCTCGTATGGTGGAAATCACCTGCTCCTTTTTCTCCTCCAGATTCCGCAGATACTTCAGACGCTCATCCAGCTTGCGCAATATCTCATCATTAAGAGAGCCAGTGGCCTCCTTCCGGTATCTGGCAATAAAGGGGATGGTATTTCCTTCATCAATCAGCTTCACTGCTGCTTCCACCTGGCCGCGTCCGATCTGCAGCTCTTCCTGTAACGCATTTATAATATCCATATAATACCTCTCATTTTTGCGGATTGTTTTACGCCTTATTATAATTCATCTGGGCAGCTTTGGCAAGCCCGTCTGGACAAGTCGCGGATTTCGTGCTACAATCGTTACTATTCACGGCCAGCAGCCCGCCAGGCGTTTCATGTGAATGAAAGTCACGTGCCCCCAGGGCAGCGGCGCCAGAATGGTCAAAATGACCATTTTCTGTGCACCTTGTTGCTGTAAACAGCAGGGCCGAAAACAGTAACAATACGGAAGCAGGAGGATAACTCATGGACGAATATAACCAAAATCAAGCACTGGAGGATGCTCCCCAAAGATCCCAGGATGAAGGGAGGGAATCACCTCCAAATCAAGACGCAGACCGCCCCTTTTCCCCATACCAGGAAGATGGCGGCCAGGCATCCCGGCCCGAGGACCAGGCGCAAAGCAGCCCGGAGCCAAAGCCCCAGCCGCCCTACTACCAGCATCCCGCGCCCGGGCAGCCCGCAGCCTGGCAGGATCAGCCGCCCAGGCAGAATCCGAACGAGAATTACTATTACTATGGCCAGACTCCCCCGCCGGAGCAGGGGCGCGGCTACCAGCCAAAGCCCCCGGTAAACAACATGGCTGTCACCTCTATGGTGTTAGGACTTGTCTCTGTCTTAATCAGCTGCTGCTGTTTTCCCATCGGCTTTATCTTAGGCTTTGCCTTAGGCATGGGCGGATTGGTACTGGCGATCCTGTCGAAAAAGGGACAGCCCTTCTCTCCTTATGCCATTGCCGGGTTAATCCTGTCGATTCTGGGAATCTGCGAAAGCCTGTTCTTCTTCGGCTGCTATCTTCTGACCTCCTATATGATGCGGGATCCCAGATATTCTGCATTATTTAAGGAAATTCTTGAGCAATACTATAACGGAACGAAATAGTCAGGCCACAGCCTATGCCAAATGCTGCTGCAGGAGCCAAATAGTCTCCCACAGCAGCATTTTATCTGTCAGACCAGTCATTTACAAGGGCAAAAGCAGATCGATCCCCATTAGCAGGCAAACATTTTTCACCACCCAGTTTACCATCACAATCACGACTCCCATCACTGTCCACAGCCGGTACCGCTCCGCTCGTCCCTGGGTGTATGGCCGCCTCCCCTCCCTTTTCCAAAGGGCTCCTGCCAGATACAGCAGGGCTTCTAGGAGAAGCACTGCCGCCAGATAAAGAACAAACGGGTGATACTGGAAGCTTTTCGCCACCTTCCCCTGAAGAAGAAGCCGCACCGCCCTGGTTCCCCCGCAGCCCGGGCAGTAGAAGCCTGTAAGGAAATGAAACAGGCAGGGAAAGCCCTGCCCGTTTAACAAGGATTTAATCCGCAAGGTCAAAGGCATCATGGACCGTCCTTACCGCCCGGTTGGCATCCGCCTCGTCGATCAGTACTGTAATGCGGATCTCCGAGGTAGCTATCATTTTAATATTAATATTGGCGCTGTAGAGAGATTCGAACATCTTCGCCGCCACACCTGGATTACTCAGCATCCCTGCACCGATGATGGAAACCTTAGCCACTCCATCCTCACAGGTGATATTCTGGGCAGTAACTGCCTCCCGGTTTTCATTCAGCAGGGTCATAGCCTCCTGAAGGTCGCTCCGGGCCACTGTAAAGGAGATATCCTTCCGGTCTTCCCGGCCCACAGACTGGAGAATGATGTCAACATTAATATGGTTCCTCGCCAGCATATTAAATATTTTAAATGCAATGCCAGGCTCATTCTTCACGCCAATCACAGAAATCCTGGCCGTATTCTTATCGGCAGCCACACCGCTGACCAACATACGTTCCATCTTAGTCCCCTCCTTTACCACAGTTCCCTCTGCTCTGGTCAAGCTGGACAGCACCACCATCTGTACCCCGTACTTTTTCGCCATCTCCACAGAACGATTATGGAGAACCTTGGCCCCTACAGAGGACATCTCCAGCATCTCATCATAAGACACCTCTGAAAGCTTTCTGGCATCGGGGACAATCCGGGGATCTGCGGTATATACCCCCTCCACATCTGTGTAAATCTCACACCGGTCCGCATGGAGCACCGCTGCCAGGGCTACTGCCGTGGTATCCGATCCGCCTCTTCCCAGAGTGGTCATGTCCTCATATTTATTAATTCCCTGAAAGCCGGTAATGATCACAATTCTCCGGTTCTCCAGCTCATTTCGAATCCGTTCTGTCTGAATCCTTTTCAGCTTTGCCATCCCGTAGGTAGAGGTGGTCCGCATCTCCACCTGGGCGCCATTCAATGAAATAGAGGGCACTCCCAGTACATGAAAGGCCATGGCCATCAGCGATACGGAAACCTGCTCCCCGGTTACAAGAAGCATATCCAGCTCCCGCTTCGGAGGGTTGGGGTCGATCTCGTGGGCTTTTGCGATAAGTCCGTCTGTGGTTTTTCCCATGGCTGAGAGCACCACCACCACCTGATGTCCCTTCTCATAATCCTCCACACAGCGCCTGGCAGCATGGAAAATCCGTTCTTTATCTGCTACAGAGCTTCCTCCAAATTTTTTAACAATTAACATTGGTTCCTCCTGGCTGCTACAGCTCCACCCGGATCACACTCCGGATCCCCTCCAGGCCTGACACTGCTTCCTTGAAATCTGCTTCCGGCATCTCCTTGGATATAATCGCAAATTCGTTCAGCTTTCCGATGGAAACCACCTCCCGGGGGCCAAAGACCATCAGCTTTGCAAGACACTCCTCCGGTTGCCCTGCCATGCGGATAAAATACCGAAATGCATTCACTCCCATGGGCGCCACCGCCTGCTTCTCAGCACTCCAGCCCAGCTTTACATTCCTCCCGGCATTCTTCGCCCCGTGAATCATATCTGCCACCACTGCACTGGCGGTGGGGAGCTTTCCCGCCCCGCTTCCATAATACATGGAGGTGCCCAGCATATTTCCTTTTACTAAAATGCCATTAAACACATCATTCACTGAATAAAGGGGATGATCTCGAGAAATCATCAGAGGCAGCACATAGGCGCTGACCATACCGTCTGTCCGGATCCTGCTGGTCCCGGTCAGCTTAATGGACATACCTAGCTTTTCTGCATATTGAAAGTCTGTATCTGTAATTCGGGTAATTCCCTCTGTATAAATCTCCTCATAATTCACTTCTTTTCCCACGGTCATAGAGGTAAGGATGGCAATCTTGCGGCAGGTGTCATGTCCTTCCACATCCGCCTCCGGATTTCGCTCCGCGTAGCCCAGGCGCTGAGCCTCCTTTAAGGCTTTATCAAAGGCCCATGCCTCCTTATCCATCTTAGTCAGGATAAAGTTTGTGGTGCCATTTAAAATACCAGTGATCTCCTGGATTTCCTCCCCCATCAGACACTCATACAAAGTCCGGATAATGGGGATCCCGCCGCCCACACTGGCCTCAAAAAAGAAATTCACCTGCTTTTCCTTGGCAATGGCTAACAGCTCTGAGCCATGGGCAGCCACCAAAGCTTTATTGGAGGTCACCACATGCTTTCCCGCCAAAAGACAGGCCTTCACAAAGGGGTAGGCCGGGTTTAAGCCGCCCATGGTCTCCACCACCAGCTCCACATCCCGATCCTGCTCAATCACTTTAAAATCGTGAATCAGCTTGTCCTCCACCGGGCTGCCGGGAAATTCTCTTAGGTCCAGCACATACTTCAGCCGGATCTCCTCCCCTGCTGCCCTGGCGATTGCGTCCTTATTTTCCTCCAGAATCTCGGCTACACCAGAGCCGATAGTACCATATCCCATAATTGCTGCATTTTTCATAATCCTCTACTCCCTGGCTAATATTTTCACATGGTGGATGCCTTCCATCTCCTCCATATCTTCCACCATCTTGGAGACATTGCCTGTGTCCTTGCGCACTTCCACACTTAAGGTAAGAGTGGCGATCCCATTCACCGGAATACTCTGATGAATCGTCAGGATATTGGCCCTGCACACAGCGACTACGTGAAGCAGATCGGACAACAGGCCCTGCCTGTCATCCATCTGGACTGTGAGCGTGATGGTCTTTCCCTTCGCATTATCATAAAAGGGAAATATGTCATCCTTATATTTATAAAAGGAACTGCGGCTGATTCCCACCTGGTCAGCTGCCTCCTGGACCGTAATCGCTCGTTCAGCAGCCAGAAGCCGCTTGGCCTCCACCACCTTCAGCAGTACCTCCGGCACAGCCTTCTGCTTCACAACAAAATACTTGTCCTTCTCTTCCATGGTTTCCTCCACTGCTGTCCTGGAAGCGTCTGTCCGCTTTCCAAAAACATTTGTGCTCACGAGGAAGATATTAGCACATTTGGCGCAGGTTTGCAACCTTTTTCGTCATGGTCCCTGTGTGTTCACAATGGCGGAGAGGCCGTCTGGCAGGGAGGCTCTCTGCCTAATCCTGAGCATGCTTATCCGGGCAGCCCAGACTAAGCCACTTTAAATACGCACTGATAAAGGGGTCTATTCCTCCATTCAGCACTGCGTCCGTGTTCCCGCTCTCCTCCCCGGTCCGGTGATCCTTCACCATGGTGTAGGGCTGGAGCACATAGGAGCGGATCTGGTTCCCCCAGCCGATCTCCTTCACATCCCCCCGGATGTCCGAGATCTTTTCCGCGTTCTCCTGCTGCTTTAATAAAAGAAGCTTCGTCTTCAGCATCTGCATGGCCTTGTCTTTATTCTGAAACTGAGAACGCTCGTTCTGGCAGGTCACCACGATTCCTGTAGGAATGTGGGTGATCCGGATGGCGGATGAGGTTTTATTAATATGCTGGCCCCCAGCGCCGCTGGAGCGATAGGTGTCAATGCGCAGATCATCCATATTAATCTCCACATCCAGATCCTCCTGGATATCCGGCATCACATCGCAGGACACAAAGGAGGTCTGCCGCTTCCCCGCCGCGTTAAAGGGGGAGATGCGGACCAGCCGGTGTACCCCCCGCTCAGACTTCAGATAGCCGAAAACATTCTCCCCATTAATCTGGATAGTAACTGACTTTATCCCTGCCTCCTCACCGTCCAAAAAGTCCAGCACCTCTGTGGAAAAGCCCCGGCTGTCCGCCCACCGGCAGTACATCCGGTAAAGCATGCTGCACCAGTCGCAGGACTCGGTTCCCCCGGCGCCGGCATTTAACCGCAGGATGGCATTACAGTTATCGTACTCTCCTGTTAACAGGGTGCTGATCCGCATCTGATCCAGCTTCTCTGTAAATTCCTCCAGCATCCCCTGAATCTCCGGGATCAGCTCCGGATCATTCTCCTCGTAGCCCATCTCGATCATCAGCCCGATCTCCTCATAGGCTGTCTCCAGCTTCTGGAAATCCTCCACGGCATCCTTCAGATTCTTCGCTTCCTTCATCAGCTTGGTGGAGCGCTCCGCGTCATTCCAGAAGTCCGGCTCCTCCATGCTCTTGTCTAATTCGTCGATCCGCCTTAACTTATGATCTAAGTCAAAGTGAATCCCTCACTTCCACTAATGGTTTTTCATACGTTGATAACGTATATTTGAATTGATCTAATTCAACCACAAGCTTCACCTGCTTTCTTTTTATTATTTTAGCGAGGATTCGGCCCAGCCTTGCCCTCAGGTTTTATCATACAGGAAAAGAGGTGGGGTGGCAAGGGAATTTTTTGCACGGCTTCCCCGCATAATATTTGATAACTGCAAAAAAGATGCGCACTTTCTGTTGCACAGAAAGTACGCATCTTTTCATATACTAACTTGCACTCTATCCGTTTCCTCAGCCGCCAGGACACTCACCCCTTCAAAGGCTTCCTCCCGCAGCACTGCTTATATTTCTTCCCGCTGCCGCATGGACAGGGATCGTTTGGATAAATCTTCTGCACGTCCCGCTTTTTCGGTGCCTTAGCCAGACTGGTGTCCTTGTTTGTCCCGGTCACCTTTGCTGCCGGCTCACGCTCCACCTTCTGCTCCACCCGGATATGGAAGAGGATACGAACCGTCTCCTCCCGGATAGCAGCCGTCATGCCATCAAACATATCGAAGGCGCCCATCTTATACTCCACCACCGGATCCCGCTGGCCATAGGCCTGGAGGCCGATGCCCTCACGAAGCTGATCCATATCATCGATGTGGGCCATCCACTTATTATCGATCACCTTCAGAAGGATCACCCGTTCAATCTCACGCATCTGCTCAGCTTCCGGGAACTGCGCTTCCTTTGTTTCGTAGAGCTTGATGGCCTGCTCCTTCAGGGTATGCTTCAGCTCATTCTTCTTCATACCCTTCAGCTCATCCGTCATCACAATGGGCTTAAGAGGAATCACAGGAAGCAGCAGGGAATTCAGCTCCTTTAAATCCCAGTTCTCATAGTCCGCTTCATCTGAAATAGACATATCCACCGCATTCTCCACAATGTCGGTCACCATCTTGAGAACCACGTCCCGCATATTATCACCGTCCAGCACCTTCCGGCGCTCTGCGTAGATTACCTCCCTCTGCTCATTGTTAACTTCATCATATTTTAGCAGATTCTCGCGGATTCCGTAGTTGTTATTCTCGATCTTCATCTGAGCCTTCTCGATGGCATTGGAGAGCATCTTATGCTCGATCTGCTCGCCCTCGGGAACCCCCAGAGCCTCAAACATCTTCATCAGACGCTCCGAGCCGAACAGGCGCATCAGATCATCCTCCAGGGACAGATAGAACCGGGACTCTCCCGGGTCGCCCTGACGGCCGGAACGGCCTCGCAGCTGATTATCGATCCGGCGGGACTCATGGCGCTCTGTACCGATAACCTTTAATCCGCCTAATGCCCTGGACTCCTCATCCAGCTTTATATCTGTACCACGGCCAGCCATATTGGTAGCGATGGTCACGGCGCCGTGAAGTCCGGCATCGGCCACGATCTCCGCCTCCAGCTCATGGAACTTTGCATTTAACACCTTGTGGGGGATCCCTCTCCTGCGAAGCATCCCGCTGAGCATCTCTGAGGTCTCGATGGTGATGGTGCCTACCAGCACCGGCTGTCCCTTCTTGTGGGCTGCCTCGATCTCATCCACCACAGCCTTAAACTTCTCCTTCTTGGTCTTATAAACCGCGTCATTAAGATCCACACGGGCGATGGGCATATTCGTGGGAATGGCGATCACATCCATGGCATAGATGTTCCGGAATTCCTTCTCCTCTGTGAGCGCTGTACCGGTCATACCCGCCTTTTTCGCAAACTTATTAAAGAAGTTCTGGAAGGTTATGGTGGCCAGTGTCCGGCTCTCCCGGCGCACATTCACATGCTCCTTCGCCTCAATGGCCTGATGAAGGCCGTCAGAGTAACGGCGTCCCGGCATAATACGTCCCGTGAACTCGTCTACGATCAGAACCTCATCATCCTTTACCACATAGTCCTTGTCGCGGTGCATCAGGTTATTGGCGCGGAGGGCAAGGATAATATTATGCTGTATCTCCAGATTCTCCGGATCGGCCAGATTTTCTATATGAAAGAACTGCTCTACCTTATGGACGCCCTGCTCTGTCAGGTTGACCACCTTATCCTTTTCATTCACAATGAAATCCCCGGTCTCCTCGATCACCTCTCCCAGAATGGCATTCATCTTGGAGAATTCTGCCGACTCCTCCCCCCGCTCCAGCTGCCGGGCCAGGATGTCGCAGACCTCATAAAGCTTGGTAGACTTACCGCTCTGTCCAGAGATAATAAGGGGTGTGCGGGCCTCGTCGATGAGTACAGAGTCCACCTCATCGATAATGGCATACTCCAGTCCCCTGAGCACCATCTGTTCCTTATAGATGGCCATGTTGTCCCTTAGATAATCGAAGCCCAGCTCATTATTCGTCACATAGGTAATGTCGCATGCATAGGCCGCCTTTCTCTGCTCTGAAGTCATGTCATTTAAAACAACGCCCACGGAAAGCCCCAGAAAGCGGTGCACCTGCCCCATCCATTCCGCATCACGCTTGGCCAGATAGTCGTTTACCGTAACGATGTGGACGCCCTTCCCTGCCAGAGCATTTAAATAGGCAGGAGCCGTGGACACCAGCGTCTTTCCCTCTCCTGTACGCATCTCAGCGATACGCCCCTGATGGAGTACAATGCCGCCGATCAGCTGCACGCGGAAATGTTCCATATTTAATGTTCTCTTGGCCGCCTCGCGAACTGCGGCAAATGCCTCCGGAAGAATATCGTCTAATGTCTCACCATTCGCCAGGCGCTCTTTAAAAATCCGCGTCTTATCCCGCAGCTCCTCATCAGACAGCGCCCCCATCTCCGGGCGAAGGCTTTCTATTTTATCCACAATCGGGCTGATCAGCTTTAATTCCCGCTCACTATGGGTTCCAAACACTTTTTCGATAATGTTCATCGGTAATCTCCTAACTTCTTTCTCGCTGACGATACAATCTTTTTTATTGTATCACTAAGTTTCCTTTAATTCAATGCATTCATAAAAAATTAATAACCTTGTTACCATAACATGTCGAATTATGGTTAACTATGCAATTTGCACAAAAACTATGTTCGTTTTTTTACTTATCCACATTATCCACATTTTTTATCCCCGATTTTCCTATTTTTTATCCACATAAAAAAGTCCGGTTTTCCGGCAAATCCGACTTATACACCGAGTTATCCACATTATCCACATTTTTTATCCCCTGGTTTAAGGAAATCCACTTTGCTTTTCCCCAAGGTAAAACTTTGTACACATGTCATAAACCGCCAAAATTCGGGGAATTTTCCCTTAATTTTCTGAATTTATTCAATGTCATTTTTTCCCCGCCATATAAAAAATTCACAAATGAAACCACAAAATTGTCTTTGCAATTTAAGAGTATTCCTTGTCTTTTTCAAATAAATATGCTATACTAAAACCATCTCAAATTAGAAGGAGTTGATTTTATGCGTTATACGATCGTTGGAAGGAATATCGAGGTAACCCCTGCCCTAAAGGATGCTATCACCGATAAGATCGGAAAGCTGGACCGTTACTTTACCCCGGACACGGAAGTGAATGTAACCTTAAGCGTCCAGAAGGGACGTCAGAGCATCGAAGTAACCATCCCCATTAAGGGAACCATCATCCGTGCCGAGGAGTCCAGCAGCGACATGTATGTGTCCATTGATCTGGTAGAGGAGATCATCGAGCGTCAGATTTTGAAATATAAGAAAAAGCTGGTTGACCGCAAGCAGTCTTCGCCCTCCTTCTCAGAGGCCTTCCTCCAGGAGGAGAACCCCATCACAGAAGAGGAGATCAAGATCGTCAAGACGAAAAAATTCGCCATTAAGCCCATGGATCCGGAGGAGGCCTGCCTCCAGATGGAGCTTTTAGGCCATAATTTCTACGTATTCTTAAACGCCGAAGACGATCAGGTCTGTGTGGTATATAAGAGAAAGGGCGGAACCTACGGGCTGATCGAACCAGAGTTCTAATTTATGAAATCGTTCTTCATACAGGAAGCATCCCTTTGGGGATGCTTCTTTTTTATCTTGTATTTTTTTATGTGCATTGGGTATTTTTCACAGTTTTATTGAATTTCTCCTGTCAAAATGCTATAATTTATACAGAATTTTAACACAGGAGGAAGCTATGAAAAAGCAGCCCTTTACCAACAGCCAGATTATTAACGGAACTGCCTTTGGCTTTTCCGCAGCCTTTCTCATCTCTGCCTGGGTCGCCGCCATTTATACCGGAGAATGGGGCAGTGTCTTTCATAACTGGTATTTGATTATGATATCCCCCTGTCCTCTTGTGACGGATTATCTGGCCATCGGCGGCCTGGCCAGCGCCATGTTAAATGCCGGCGCCTGCGGGATGGCTTGCTTTTTCTTTATGACCGGGCTGACGGGGGATTCCCATCCGAATACCCTGGCAGGCTACTTTCTGGTTGTAGCCCACTGCTTCTATGGGTTGAATTTCTTAAATATGTGGCCATGCTTTCTGGCCCCCATGCTCTATCTTCATAGCCGAAAGCTCAATGTAAAGCAAAATCTTCAGGTGTGTATGTTCGCCACCTCCTTCGCGCCGTTTATCAGCGAATTTTTATTCCGTTATACCCAAAAGGGGAGCTATGTATTCGGGCAGCTCCATCTGACCGGATCCGGCGTTTTGCTGACAATTATTTTCAGCCTGATGCTGGGCTTTATTGTTCCGGCTATCCTTCCCGGAGCCCAGGCCTGGCATAAGGGCTATAACCTTTATAACGGCGGTCTGGCCTTCGGCATCTTTGGCTTTTTTGTATACAATTTTATGTACAAGACCATGGGGATCCTCTCTATGGGACCAGTCTACCATAATAATGTTATCTATAACCGGTTCAACCATTCCTACCGCCTCTATGCCACCTGTTTTTTTCTGGCTGTTTTTCTGGCCTGCTTCCTGGCAGGATACCTGCTGAATGGCCGAAGCGTCAAGGGCTACCGCCGCCTTTTAAAAGACACCGGGCACGGTAGCAATTTCGCTGAAAAGTACGGGATGCCTCTCTGCCTGATCAATATCAGCTGCTATGGCTTCCTCTTTCTCCTTTATTTAAATCTTGTGATTTATTTTACTCAGGGAGCAGGCTTCACCGGCCCTACCATCGGTGTGATACTGGCAGCCCTCACTTTCACTGCCATGGGGCAGCATCCGAAAAATGTGTGGCCCATTATCGCAGGCTATCAGATTCTTTACCTGGTTACCGCCTTCTTCTGCCACATTAACGGGAGAACCATCACCTGGTCGATTACGACACAGGGCTATATTAACGGGGTGGCCTTTGCCACAGGGCTCTGCCCCATTGTAGGGCGCTATGGAATCCGCTCCGGCTTCGTGGCCGGCTTTCTCTGTGCTTCCATGTGCACCGCCACCAGCGCACTTCACGGCGGCTTCGTCCTGTATAATGGAGGATTTACCGCCGGCATCACCGCGCTGATCCTTCTTCCTATTTTAGAGCATTACATCCCTGTGGTCCGGGAGGAGATCAAATCCCAGACTCCTTCTGTTTCCAATATGATTACATTAGTAGAAACCATCTCCCCTTCCATGAAAAACAGGCAGCGCTGATGCGCTGCCTGCTGTAATTTTATTCCTCCGCCCGAAGGCTCTGGAACAGGGTACGATACACTAATCTAAGTAAGAAACTGCCTTACAGGGAGTCCGGTAGTTGGATGGGCTGATAATAATCCCTGTCTTGGAGCTGGCCGCATGGATCACCTGGCCGCCGCCGATATAAATGGCCACATGATTAATATAGTCCCCGCTGGCATAAAAGAGCAGATCTCCAGGCTGTACTGCGTCAATGGCGATGGTCCGCCCTCCCGCCGCCTGATCCCGGGAGCTTCTTCCGGTGCTGATCCCAAAATGGGCAAAAATCTGCATTACAAAGCCAGAGCAGTCCACACCACTTGTCAGGCTGGTTCCTCCATACACATAGGCGCCCCCTAAAAATTGCTTAGCATAGGCAGTGACCGCAGTTCGTGTAGCCGAAACAACTGCCGTCGACGCATTCCCTCCCGGGCCGTAGGTAATGCTCCCCGGGGTTGGAGCCACCGGGCCATTCCCACTGCCGGATACGCCTCCTCCTCCCTGACTTCCACTGTTAGAAGCGCCTGTGCCAGGCGCTGCCACGCCAGGATTGTCCCCGCCCCCCAGAGGATTCGCCGCAATCAGCTGACTTGAACCCCCGGCTCCGGACTGGGCCGTGCTGCCTGGTGCCGCGGCCTGTTCCGGCGAGGTGGAGCCAGAGTCTGCTTTCGCTTCCACCAGCTTAACCGCCTCCAGCTGCTGGAGTGCAGCAGCAGCCTCCTGCTTTCTTTTAGCATCCTCTGCCTGCTTTGCCGCCGCCTCCTCCAGGGAAACCGCCTGTTGAAACTGAATCCTGGTCTTTATGTAGTCTAAAGAAGCATATCCGGTCAAGTCCTCGTCAACTGCCAGCTTTGCAAAATTACCTGTCTCCTCCAAAACCACATACTCCGCCCCCTGGGTCAGCATAGTAAGCACCTGGCTGTTAAGGTTCGGCTCCGCCCGCAGCCGCAGGGAAGTCGCGCTGATGGTAGCATACTCAATTCCTATCTCCTTCGCAATGGCCTCTGCCTGGGCGCCGGTGATAAAGTACTGGGCTTTTATGTAGCCGCTTACACTTCCTGACTGGATCTGATACCAGGCGCCCCCTTCTCCGGCCACGGTCTGAAGGATCGTGGCTGCACAGTTATTATAAATTTTCCCAACCACCGCGCTGGAGGTACTGGGCGCCTGACGAATATTCACATAGCCGGTTACCTGGGAAACTGCCACATTAGCATAATCCTCCGGCACAGTCACCATTTCCCGCACCGGCTGGCTTTTCCCCAGCTCCGGCACCGCCTGGGCCGCCGCGGCTGGAAGCCATACGCTCCCCAGGCAGGCACAAAGGCAATATCCCAGCACAGCTGTTATCATCCATCCTTTTCTCTTCATGTATTCTAAACCTTTCCCTGTTGTGTCAGATACCGCTCCGCGCTCACAAGAGCGTTCGCTCCGTCTGCTGCGGCTGTCACGATCTGGCGCAGCTGCTTGGTACGCACATCTCCTGCCGCAAAGATGCCGGGAACTGATGTGGCTCCCTCCTCCCCTGCAGCCAGATATCCGTTTTCCATCTCTATCAGGCCCTCATAAGCCTGGGTATTAGGAGTAATTCCCACTGCGATAAATACGCCGTCCACCTCCAGCATAGAGCCGGTCTGGTTCTTTACATGCCGCAGCTTTAAGCGCTCCACCCGGTTCTCTCCCTCGATGGACTCCACCACAGTGTCCCAAATCACCTCCACATTATCCAGGGAAAGCAGTGATTCCTGCAGGCTCCTTGCCCCCCGCAGCTGGTCCCTCCGGTGAATCACATAAACCTTCCTGCACAGCCTGGCAAGAACGATGGCATCCTCCAAAGCCACATCACCGCCGCCTACCACTGCCGTCACCTTATTCCGGAAAAAGGCGCCGTCACAGGTGGCGCAATAGGAAACTCCCTTTCCTCCTAAGCGCTCTTCTCCAGGTACACCCAGCTTCCGGTGAACCGCCCCGGAGGCGATAATCACCGCCCTGGCCTTATAGCTGTCCTTTTTTCCCTTCACTATCTTAAGGCTTCCCTCAAGGGAAATGCCCTCCACATCATCCTCCACAAATACCGTTCCCAGCTGATCCGCATGCTCTCGAAACCTGCTTCCCAGCTCAAAACCGCCGATCCCTATCAATCCCGGGTAATTATCCACAGCCTCCGTAGTCAGCACCTGACCTCCGCTGATCATCTCCTTCTCCAGCACCACTGCGTGCAGACGGGCTCTCTGGGCATAAATTGCCGCGGTCAGGCCCGCCGGGCCAGAACCGATAATAATTAAATCATAGCACTCGTTCATTTGTCTTCTCCCAGTTATTTTAAATTGTCTCTTGTTTTACCTTGCCTTTTCATTTTGTTTAGTATAACATATTTTTATGAATTAATTCTACCTTATTTCTTACAATTCTGTTACACAGGATAGAGAATGGAGGCAACTACCATGACAACAACAAAAACCCCAAAGACTGTTCTGGTTACCGGGGCATCCCGGGGCATTGGAAAAGCCATTGCCCTGGCCTTCGCCCGTCAGGGCTGGCAGACGGTTATCACCTGTATTCATAATGAAAAAAAGCTTCAGGAGGTGGAAGCCCTGATTCAATCCTGGGGAACTCCCTGCCTTTCCTTTGTGGGGGATATGGGAGACTTTTCCTGCTGCCAGTCTCTTTTCTCCCAGATCGAGAACCGGTTCGGCGCTTTGGATGTGCTGGTAAATAATGCGGGGATTGCCAGAATCGGCTTATTCCAGGATCTGACTATAGAAGACTGGGAGCAAATCTTAAGAAGTAACCTCACCTCGGTCTTCTGCTGCAGCAAGCTGGCAATTCCCATCATGCTTCGCCGCCACGAAGGAACGATTATCAACATTTCCTCCGTCTGGGGTGTCACTGGCGCCTCCTGTGAAGCAGCCTACTCTGCCGCAAAGGGCGGGGTCAATGCCTTTACCAAGGCTCTGGCTAAGGAGCTGGCCCCCAGCAATATCCAGGTAAATGCCATCGCCTGCGGAGCTGTGGATACGGAAATGAACCAGTGGATGAGCCCGGAAGAAAAAAACGCCCTGCTGGAGGAAATTCCCGCAGGGCGTATGGGGCAGCCGGATGAGGTGGCGGATCTGGTACTCCAGCTGGCCCAGGGTCATCCCTACCTCACAGGACAGATCATCTGCCTGGATGGGGGCTGGATATAGGATCAGGTGATAATCTGCTTCCGGCTCCACCGCCCAGTGCGGTACCAGCTATAGGAAATCAGGAAATTCACGGCCCAGCCCAGGGGAATGGCGGCCCAGACAGCCTCCATCCCCCACACCGGCGCACACAGATTCGCCACCAGAACCCGGATCCCTAGGTTTACTAGATTTACCGCCATATAGACATTCACATCCCCAGAGCCTCTCAAAACCCCGTCTGTCGCCGCCTTAAATCCGATAAGGACGAAAAACCACTTAATAAAGGATACAAAAGCATTTCCCGTCTCATAAGCCACTCCCCCTCCCTCTGCATCAATAAACGCCGCGATAATCTGACCATGGAACTGATTCAAGATCAGCCAGATCCCTGCGCCGAAGCAGAGTATCATAAGAAAGCTGCTTTTTAGCCCCTGACGCACCCTCTGGGTCTGCTTAGCCCCCAGGTTCTGGGCCGTAAAGGTGGAGACCGCGTTTCCTGTGGCAATCATGGGCACGATGCAGATAGATTCCACCCGGCTCCCGGCAGAATACCCTGCCAGCACCGAGGAGCCGAAGCCATTCACCACCGACTGCACCAGCAGCATCCCAATGCTGACAATGGACTGCTGAATAATCGAGGGAATGGCAATCCTGGTTCCCTGGAAAAGCATCTCCCGGTCATACAGCCTCAGAGGCGTCCCCTCCGGCTGTGGATACTGCTTTAATTCCCAAAGCAGCACAAAAAAGGAGGCAACTGCCGACAGCCCCTGAGCCGCCACCGTAGCGATGGCCACCCCGGCCACTCCCATGTGCCATCCCAGCACCATCCACAAGTCCAGGATAATATTCAGCACTGAGGAAAAGATTAAAAAGTACAGCGGGATCCGGGACTTCCCAAGGGCATTAAAGGTAGCAGAAAGTACATTATACATAAAGAGAAAGGGCAGGCCGGTAAAATAAATCTGCAGATACAGCACTGCATCATCAAAAATATTTTCCGGCGTTTTAAGCGCCCGCATAATCTGCGGATTCATAAAAAATCCAAAGCACGCCAAAGCTATGCTCACCACCAGAAAATTAATCAGCGCAGTATAGGCTGAGGTGCGCATCCGCCCATACTCCCCCGCCCCCAGATACTGGCTGGTAAGAACTGAGGCGCCCATGCCTCCGCCTATGGCGATCATAATAAATACATTGGTAAAGGAGTAGGAGGCCCCCACGGCCGCCAGGGCGTCCTCCCCCACAAACCGGCCCACAATCATGGTGTCGGCCATATTATAAAACTGCTGAAACAGATTTCCGACGATCATAGGAAGGGCAAAGAAAAACAAGGTGCTGCCCACAGCTCCGTCCAGCATCCGATTTTGCTTCATCACAGACACCTCTGTTTATTCATATCCCGGAACAAGCTGGATGGTCATGGTCAGATATTTCACCACATCTCCCTCCTTAAGCTCCAGATCATCTGCATGGCTCAGCTCTGGAAGGTCATTCCCCTCCTCCATCTCCACCAGAATCCAATCCGTCGCTGCTTCTCTGGCCTGGTCCGCTGCATCCTCCAGCTCCATCCCCTCTGCCCTGCAGCCCTCCAAATCAGGAAAATACGCCTGATAGCCGCTCCCGTCTTCTTTTTTTGAAAATATTGCCGGATATACAATCTTCATTTTCGTCCTCCATTTTTATCTATTTTGCTCTTTTTTCTCGTTCCCCACAGTCTCCAGAAAAGCCGCTGTCTCCCCGTCCACATCCTGAAACAAAAGGTTCTGCTTTCGCCGTGGCTTTTCCAGGTATTCCTCCCGAAGCCTTTGACTGGCACTCTGGATCTCCTCCTTTAACTCCATGGCTGACATCCGAAGTCCGCCCTGGCCCAGGATAATCACCTGCTCCAGCCCGTCGGATGTAGCTACGGTTACCCGGTATTTTTTCCCCAGCTCGTGGACAGTCTTTTCGATGTATTGGTCCGCCGTCTCCGCCTCCTTTGTATAAACCACATATATATTGTGATATTTAAGGATCTCACATCGGTGGCCCTCCACACGGTACGCGTCAAAAACCAGTATCACACGGCACTGCTTCATCCCCTGATAGTTAGAAAGAATCTCCATCAGACGGCTGCGCGCCCCATCCATCGTGGTCTTAGACAGCTCCTTTAATTCTTCCCAGGAAAAGATAATATTATATCCATCTACCAGAAGATATTCTTCTTCTGGCTCCCGCTTCTCCCAGCTCCGCTTGGAAAGGGAGCTGGAAGACTGAGGCATCGGCCTCCTTCCTCCGGATTTTTGGTACCGCGGCTTATCCTGATTTTTCTTATAGGTTCTCTGGAAAATCTCCTCCAGCTCCTTATCCATCGCCAGGCCTCCAAGATAGCTGTCCGGATAGCGGCTGTCCTTTGCCTCAGCGCTTCTTTCCTGCCAGGGACGTCTTTCCTCCTGCCCCCCTTGCTCTTCCTCTTCCGGAGCCGGAAGCGCTGCACTGCAGTCTACATGCATATATTCCTCCACCTGATACCAGGGAACGGTAAATCCGGCCCCGTGGGAACAGAAAACCGAATCCCCAGTATGCTCCAGATCCAGCTCCGGATCATACCGGGAGGACGCCAACACCGCCTCCTCATTATGGCAGGGCTGGTATCCCTTCATGGTGCAGAAAATCCGGCCCAGCCCTCTGGAATAAGAGGCAACCGCTATGGGATATCCTCCCATTTCTGATACAGGGGCACTGCCTGTGAGAACCGCCGTCTCCCCCTGGATTTCCGGGCCTTCAAATACCCCGCTCATCATCTGAATGTCTGACATGGCCCGTCCCACCACATCTACTGGAATTTCCAGACGGAACTCATAGTAGGGCTCTAAGAGCATGCTCCTGGCCTTCATCATTCCCTGGCGTACAGCCCGGTAGGTGGCCTGGCGGAAATCCCCGCCCTCTGTATGCTTTTGATGGGCGCGGCCACCGATCAGCGTAATCCTCATGTCCGTAAGGGGCGCGCCTGTTAATACGCCTCTATGGCTTCGCTCCTCCAGGTGGGTCAGAATGAGCCGCTGCCAGTTCCGATCCAGCACATCCTCGCTGCATGCAGCGCCAAACTGCATCCCGCTTCCTCTTTCTCCCGGCTCCAGCAGCAGATGTACCTCTGCATAGTGGCGCAGAGGTTCGAAATGCCCCACGCCTTCCACTGGCTCCAAAAGCGTCTCCCGGTATACGATCTGTCCCTGCCCCAGCTCCACCTCTGTATCAAATCGCTCACTTATCAGACTTTTCAGTACATCGATCTGAACCTCTCCCATAAGCTGGGCATAAATCTTCTGGGACTGCTCCTCCCACAAAATATGGAGCAGGGGCTCCTCCTCCTCCAGCTGCTGGAGCTTAGGCAGCATATCATGTACCCGGCAGCCTTCCGGGAATAAAATCTGATACGACAGCACCGGCTCCAGCACTGGCTCCAGCGAGGATATCTCCTCTCCCAGTCCCTGTCCTGCCCGTGTTCTGGTAAGCCCGCATACTGCACAGACCTCCCCTGCCCCCGCCTCTCCCACTGCTTCGTACTTTTCACCAGAATACATGCGGATCTGATTTACCTTTTCCTCCCAGGGCTCTTCCCCTCCCCCCTCCAGAGAATCCTTTACCTTCAGCCTTCCGCCGGTAATCTTCATAAAGGTAAGGCGGTTCCCCTGGGCATCCCTGGAAATCTTAAATACTTTTGCCCCAAAAGCTTCCGGGTAGCACTTGGGCTTTGTATATCCATCCAGGGCCTCCAAAAATTCCTTTACCCCAGTCATCTTAAGAGCCGATCCAAAATAGCAGGGAAATACCTTCCGCTCTGCAATCAGCCTCTGTATTTCCTCCTCCCCTATAGTTCCTGACTCAAGGTACTGGTCTAATAGCTCCTCATCACATACTGCCAGATTCTCATAAAAGGAATCATCCGGCTGGGAGAAATCCACACAGCGTTCATCCAGTCCGGATTGCAGCTGCGCCAGAAGTGCCGCTTGATCCGCTCCTTCCTGATCCATCTTATTCACAAACACAAATACCGGGATCTGATATCTGGCAAGAAGCTTCCACAAGGTGAGCGTATGTCCCTGGATCCCGTCTGCCCCGCTCACCAGCAGGATCCCATAATCCAGCACCTGCAGGGTCCGCTCCATTTCCGCCGAAAAGTCTACATGCCCGGGCGTGTCTAACAGTGTTACCTCCATCTCCCCAAAGGAGAGCCTGGCCTGCTTCGAAAAAATAGTAATCCCTCTATCTCGTTCCATCTGGTAGGTGTCCAGAAATGTATTTCCAGAATCTACCTTTCCCAGCCTTCGGATACTTCCGCTTAAGTACAGCATTCCCTCTGAAAGAGTTGTTTTCCCTGCATCCACATGGGCCAGCATGCCTATTACCAGCTTCTTCATCTTAGATCCCTGCTCCTTCTATCCTTCATCCCGAGTCCTGGCCTTTCTTAATCTCCCAAGCAAAAACCTCCCGGGAGCTCCCTGAGAGGTTTTCAGCAAAAGGTATCTCATCCTTGTGTTCACTTCAAATACTTCTTCAACTGCTGCATCAGCAGATTCACATCAATCGGCTTTGCCACGTGGGCATTCATACCGCACTCCAGGCTGTGCTGGATATCTTCAGAAAAGGCATCCGCTGTCATGGCGATAATCGGCAGATTCGCATCCTCCCGATCCAGTGCGCGGATAGCCTTCGCTGCACTGTATCCGTCCATCACAGGCATCCGGATATCCATCAGAATCACATCATATGTCCCTACTGGCGCTGCCTGGAACTTCTCCACACAAAGCTTTCCATTTTCTGCCCTCTCTAACGTAAAGCCAGCTTCTGAAAGAAGCTCCTCTGCAATCTCCCAGTTCAGGTCATTATCCTCTGCCAAGAGGATGTGCTTTCCGGAAAAGTCCAGTATTTCCTTTTCCTTCTGCGGAGTTTCCTCTGTGGTCTTCCCGGTAAAGGGGCTGAGGCCCAGATACAGGTTGGAGCGGAACAGAGGCTTCGAGATGAAGCCATGGGCGCCGGCATCCCGCGCTTCATCCTCGATATCACTCCAGTCATAGGCTGAGATAATAAGGATAGGAATCTCATCTCCCACCTGTCTGCGAATCTCCCGGGTGGTCTGAAGTCCATCCATCCCCGGCATCTTCCAGTCTAATAAGACTACCTGATAATCATCATGAAGATTATGGCGCTTCACCACCATCTCCACCGCGGAAGCGCCGTCCGTGGCGCATTCTGCATTCACACCGATGGCCTTAAGCTCTGCCGCCGCACTGTGACACAGGTCCTCATTATTATCCACCACCAGGATATTCCACGGAGGCAGGATCATGTCTGCCACCTGCACCCTGGATTTCTCCAGATCCAGGGTAATATGGAATTCACTTCCCTCCCCTGGGGTGCTCTCCAGCTGGATACTTCCCTTCATAGCGTCCACGATACATTTTGTGATTGCCATCCCAAGGCCGGTTCCCTCTGTTCTCTGTACCTGCCTGGTATTGTCCCTGGTAAAGGTCTCGAAGATCTTCTCCTGGAACTCCGCCGACATCCCGATGCCATTATCCTTCACCCGGAAATGGCACTGCACGTAATCATCTCCCAGAGGAGAGGGATTCTGAGAAAGGAAGACATTAATACGTCCGCCCTCCGGGGTAAACTTCACTGCATTGGACAGCAGGTTGATTAAGATTTGATTCAGCCGCACATAATCACAGTTTACATATTCTGTTTCAATCTCACGGATAAAAATGTCAAAATGCTGATCCTTCGCCTTGATCTGAGGCTGTACAATATTAACAATGCTGTCCATGGTTTCCCGCAGAGAAATCTGATCCATGTTCAGGGACAGCTTGCCATTTTCAATCTTGGACATATCCAGTACGTCATTAATCAGCCCTAAAAGATGCTTGCCAGATAAGGCAATCTTCTTTAAGCAGTCCTGGACTCGATCCATATCGTGAATATTCGTCAAAGCAATGGTGGTCATCCCCACGATTCCATTCATCGGGGTTCGGATGTCATGGCTCATATTCGAAAGGAACTCACTCTTAGCCTTATTTGCCCGGTCAGCCTCCCATCTGGCAGCATCCAGCTCCCGCATCTGCTGCTGGGAAATCCTCAGATACAGCGCAAATACAATCAGTATGCCTACTACGATCACACTGCTGGCGGCCACCATGGTATAAATCCGCTGTGCGCCCAGATGGTTAATCGCATCATCCAATACCCCGTAGGGCATCACACTAATTAAATACCAGGCAGACCCCGGCAGGGCAGAACCGTATAAATGGCGGTGGGTATTATCTTCTTTAAAAAGAAGCAAAGCGGAATAGTCTTCTTCTGTATCCATAGCCCGCTGTAATTCGTCCACATACTGCTTATCCTCTGCATCGTCAAAGCTCTGGGCCACATCCTCCAGCCGGTTGAAGTAATTATCGCGAAATGCATCTCCGCTGCGGATGACAAAGCTGCCGTCATCCCGAATAATGTGGGAATATACCAGTGCATTATCCTCTTCCAGCACCAGAGCATCCTGCAGGTATTCCATGGGAATGCCTGCAACAACTGCTACGCTGCGCTTCCCCCCTACCATCTCATACTCTGCATCCTTAATTAATAGAAGAAGCTTCTTTCCAGACTGACTGTATGCGCTGGATACCTTCTTATCCGGGCTGGCAAGTGCCTCCTGAAACTCCTTTTCATCAATAATTACAATAGGCTCCCCATAGACCGTCTCGCACTCTCCGTCCTGGGAGTAAAGCCCCAGAAATTCAAAAGACCTGACGCTGGCGCTTAATGCCAGCTCCTCCAGCATCCTGGCCCCATGATGGCTGGCCTCTGACGGAGTCCGCCGCACCAGACCCTCCAGCTGGGACAGCCACAGACCAGTAACTGCATTAAACTTCTGCTTCAGCTGAGTGCTCATCTCTGACATATAAATCATGCCAATGTCACTGATGGCGCCCTCGCTCTTTCTGCTCATCGACGAGATAACCCAGGCAAAAACTGTCACCAGCAGGATCAACATACAGCTAAGGCTTGTTACTAAAAAGCGTTTTGTTTTTTTCATCATCCAGCACTCCGTCTCTTCTTCTACAGCACCACCGGGCAGCCCGGTTTCATCTTGCCCTATCCATTCCGGACCTTCACCATTTGCACTGCGTTTCGCTTTCGTGAACATTATACCATCCGCCTACAAAAAAAGCAACTTCCCAAGAAAATACTTGCAAAGAAAAATGTTCTGATATAGAATAATAGCGATTCGATTACATATCTGCCCGATTATCTATATCAAGTACTAACGCGGGCAACCCCAGGAGGTATAATTATGGATAGCAGTTTTAATCTCTTTACTGGTGCAATTATCATGGTGATTGGCCTGATTATGGCAGGCGCTGCCTGGACCTTCTTCCGCCGCTTTAAGAATCTCAGCTCTGCACTAAACCGTGCGCATGAGATGACCCAGACTGCCAATGGCTCCATCAGCGAGCTGGTAGCTGTAAGGCGCCGCAACCGCTCCTTCCGCTGGACGAATGAATACCCGGTGGTATCCTTCCCAGCCAATGGAAAGCAGTATAATGTTCAGCTGAGCTTTGCTGAGAAGCGGGCAGGCCACTATACTCTGGGAAGCGGATGCCGTGTGTGCTATGTCCCCCACGATCCTCAGTGCTGTGTGGTAGAGGAATTCCGTAAGCCGATGCAGCGCGCTCGTACCCAGTACCTGATCTGGACCATCGTCCTCTGCTTCTTCACCTTAAATTGTATTACAGGCGGTATCGGAGCCTTTTTAACCGCCTTTATCGGGTAGTAAAGTGGCTGCCATCCTGGTTTCCTGCCAGGATGGCAGCCATTCTCTATCTTTTTTCATTTTTCCTGTATCCCTGTCCATAGGCCTGTACGGACAGCAGATACCAAATCAGCAGAATCCCAAATACTACCCCTGCGCTCACCAAGTTCACCGCCGTCAGATCGGTAAACATCATATTCCCCAAAGCCCTTACTGAAAATACAGAAGAGATGGCCATCACAAGGAAGGTCAGTCCATAAGCAGTCCCCAGCTCTGCTGCCGCTGCCCGCTTCAAAAGCCCCGGGTCAAAGCCTAATTTTAATATTACCTGTGACCGCTCCCTTTCCTCCCATGTATCATGGGACAGCTTCATAAACATAATACTCCCGCCAGCCAGGACAAACACCTGAAACAAAAAAATACAGATGGTGTAAAGCATCTTTACCCAGTCCAGCTCATTGCTGTTTGGATCCATTGCGATCCTGGCTGTTTTATTCTCCGGGGTATTCTCAACCAGCTGATCCAGCCGGTCCCTGATTTTTGCAAAATTCTCTGTATCCTGGATCCGGTAATTATAAACATATACCTCCTCTCCCAGAGAGCGCAGCCTCTCATAAGCCTGGTCATTCACGATATAATAGCCGCTGCTTTCCTGGAGATACCCCAGGTACGGAATGCTGGTGTCCTGGATCTGATGGTATGTTGTTCCATGGATTCGGATGTCCACATCCTCCCTGGCTGTGATCATTGACAAAAGGTACTGATGGGACGCCTTAATCACCTCATCCTCTGCCAGCTCCTGAAAGGGAAATTCCAGACCGGTTCTCTGGGCCAGCTGCTTTACCTGAGAATATGCCAGTATCCCGAACCGGCTGTAATAGGCATCTGCCTCCAACACCGATTGATCCAGATACAGAAGAGAAAGCCTGGCATCAAACAGGATCTCGCTGTGCTCTTCAATCAGCTCCCTGGCCGGCCCCTCCAAATCATCCCTGCTGCTTAACAGCTGGAAGGTATACGTATTTTCAAACTGAACAATGGTTTCATACCGCCCCTTTAAGGCAAAGCCTGTGGCCAGTGTTGTCACTGAGCAAAGCATTAGAATACACACAATCGCATAGGTACGGTAATTTCTCCTGAGCCGGAAAATAAAGGAATTCACCCACAGAATTCTCTGACCTCGGTACAGGAACCGCTTATTACCTGCCAGGGCCTGGAAGCCTGCCGGGATCATCCCTCCAAAGAGCAGATATACCCCGCCAGTCACCAGGATCACCGCTAACAGCGCATTGCCCATCACACTGTCCCGTCCTTCCTTGCAGGCCAGATAATACCCTGTTACCAAAAGGGCGGTCCCCAGAACGGCTTTTGTCGCCAGCCAACCCTGCTTCTGCTGTACATACTCATTCTGCTTTGCAGCAGATATCATACTCAGTACACTGCTCCTTACAATGTCTATATAACCCTTTGCCATAAACACCAGATAAATCATCCCGTATACAAGGGTTGTGGTCAGGACCGGCCGAAGGCCCGGGGTAAACTGAATCTCCACTGCCAGATCCGACAGCTTTCGCAGGATCATTTGAAACAGGCCCGTTCCCAGCGTCCCAAACCCCAATCCCAGGGCCCAGGCCGCCGCTCCTATAAGGATTGCTTCTATCAGGTACATTTGTCCGATCTGTTCATTGGAGAGGCCCATAAATACATAAATGCCAATCTCTCTCTTCCGCCTTGTCAAAAAGACATTCGTAGAATACCAGATAAAAAAGAACATAAAGCAGCCCAGCACAAAGGAGGTCATCTGAATCAGCAGCTCGATATATTCTTTATTTCTGGTTCCAAGTACGTCAAAGCCGCTGGAATACAGAAGGGTCTGGAAGTGAAACAGAATCATCACTGAAAAGGCCAGAGAAAGAATCAGGATCAGATAATGCCGAAGGCTGCTTTTAAAATTCCGAAAGGCAAGCTTTGCCATGCTCATGAGAAATCACCTCCCAGCGTCGCCTGCACATCGATAATCCGGTCATAAAATTCCTTCCGATCCGCGCCCCGGCTGATCCGGCAGGTGATCCTTCCATCCGCCAGCAGATATACATCCTTAGCATAGGATGCGCAGAATGGATCATGGGTCACCATAAGAATGGTAGCCTGCCCATTCTCATTCACAGCCCGCAGGCACTCTAATAGCTCCCGCCCGGACTTGGAATCCAAAGCGCCGGTGGGCTCATCTGCAAAAATAATCTCCGGTCCGGTGATCAGCGCCCGGCAGGCAGCTCCCCTCTGTTTCTGTCCCCCGGACAGCTGGTATGGGTATTTCTTTAAATGCTCCTTCAGGCCAAACATAGCCGCCTTCTCCTGCACCTGCTGGACACAGTCCTTCCCAGGCACTCCATTTAAGGATAGGGGCAAAGCAATATTATCCTCCAGGGTCATGGTGTCCAGAAGATTATAATCCTGAAAGATGAAACCGATCTTATCTCTCCGAAGTGCAGATAATTCCTTATTACTCATCCTGGTAATATCCTGCCCGTCCAGAATCACCGTCCCCTGGGTCGGCTTATCGATGGTAGACAGCAGGTTCAGCAGCGTTGTCTTTCCAGAGCCGGACGGCCCCATAATCGCGATAAAATCATGACGGTAAACCGTAAGCTCTATCCCCTTCAGCACCTGGGTTAAAAATCCCCTGGCTCCATACTCCTTGGTCAGATTCTTTACCTCTGCGGCCACCTTGCGGCTGTTATGATTCATAATGTATCTCTCCTTCCTCATTCATTTCTTCTTGATTCTTGTTATGCTTCCTACAAGTTTAAAACGATTGAGGAAAAAAATCCTTACATCTGCATTACAAAATTCATCCCAGCCTTACAGTTTCCGGGAAATAATAAGGCTCCTGAAGGAATACAATGCAAAAACGGGTGTAGCTTTTATACCGGCTCTCTACATGGATGGGATGCCCCAGCTGCTTTAGCACCCTGGAAACCATGTAAAGCCCCATACCAGTGGATTTATGCTGGCCGTTGTGATGATTTCTTCCGGTAAACCCTTTTTCAAATATCCTGCCCATATCCTCCTCCCGTATGCCCTCACCATGATCCTCTATATAAAGCCTTGTCTCCATGCCCTGAGTCTCGCTCCACAGGTGAAGCAACGGCGCTTCTCCCTCTGACCTTGTGTACTTTACCGCATTGCTGATCAGCTGATCCAGCACATAGATCAGCCAGTCTGGATCTGTAAATACCTCCAGATGCTCTACCTGCATCTCCAGGGCAAATCTTTTTTGTATCAGGAAAAAGCGCTGGTTTCGAATGGATGCTTTTACCATCTCCTCCAGCGACACCGGCCGGATCTGCAAATCCAGCAGGGGACTCTGGAGCTTACAGCCCAGCAGCATGGACTGAAGCTGCTGGTTGATCTTCTCCCACTGCTCCCGCATAGACTGCTTTAGCTCCATGTCAGTCATCCTCTCTGTCATAAGGAGAGCGGCTGATAAAGGGAGCTTCACCTCGTGGCACCATTTCGCCACATAATCCTGCAGCTCGCAGTTTTCATCAAACTGCTGCTTAAGCTGTTTCTCCAGTATGCTGACGTCGTGCTCTGCCATATCACGATTCTCAAAAGGAAAGGCTCCGCGGCAGATCAGCTCCTCCCTTGCCATATGGAGCGCTTTCTCTCCTTCCCTCCTGTGAAAGCTGACATAATCAGCCACCCCCCACAAAAAGGATGGGACAAGAAAAAGGATATCCATGTATCCCAGATATCCCCAGCCCTCATCCTGAATAAAAAGGTAAAAATATAAGTTGAACAAAAGAATCACCACTGCCCAGGTAAGCACTGGCTTCCATCGCCTTTTTACATAGCTCATGGCAGAAAATACCCTTGTCCTTTCTTTGTGCCGATTACCTCGCTGCCGCAGACTCCCTTCAGTTTATTCCGCAGCCGGCAGATCATAGTGGTCAGCGTCCCGTCTGATACATACTCATCGGTCTCCCATAAATTCATCATCAGCTCTTCCCTGGTCACTACCTGCGGCCGGCTTTCTGCCAGCCTGGTGAGCACCCGCCGCTCCGATTTCGTCAGTTCGATCTCCTGCCCACCCAGATACAAGGCCTGCTGTTCCTGATCAAACCGAAGCGCTCCGCCCAAAAATACAGGTTCTCTAACCTGGTATTCATATGTCCGCCGCAGAATCGCCTGGAGCTTCGCCTTTAGCAGCTCCAGCTGAAAGGGCTTCTCGATATAATCGTCGCCGCCCTGTGCCACTGCCATGATTTTATCCCGGTCATCACCCCGGCTGCTGATAAAAAGCACCGGCACCTGAGAAATCTGGCGAATCTGGCCGCACCAGTAAAAGCCATCATAAAAGGGAAGATTAATATCCATCAGAACCAGCTGGGGGCGGTATTCCTTAAACGCCTCCAGAACCTGGCTGAAATCACCGGCCTGCCTTACCCCATATCCCCACCGAAGAAGAAATTCGCCCATTTCCCCTGCCAGGGCCTGGTCATCCTCCACGATCAGGATCCGTCTCTTCCCGTCCATTCTCCTCGACTTCCTTTCCCATCCCCTCTGTCTCACAACAGAGCCCTCTGCCAGCTTCTCATTCATTTCGCCCATCAAGCTCTAAGGGCTTCCCATTTAATGCAGCGCTTACTAAGCCGCTGTGACCGTCATAAACCAGCTTCAGGGAAAAGAAGGGAACATCCGCTCTAAGCAGCCGGAAAAAGATCTTATCTCCCTCCCAGATATTTAACTCCTCCACCTTATCGATGTCTACCCATTCCAGCTGGCCTTCATCGCAGGGAATCCCTTCCCCCTCGAAGCCGTCTGCGGTAAATAAGGACATGTACTCCGTCACTCCGCTGCCGGATACAAAGGTGACCAGCCCCCGGAACTGATATGAGGTAAGGGTGTATCCCGTCTCCTCCTTTACCTCCCGGAGCACACACTCCTCCGGGCTTTCCCCCAGCTCAAAGTGGCCGCCCACGCCGATCCATTTATCCTGATTTACATCGTTTTTCTTCACAGTCCGGTGAAGCATCAGGTATGCATGATCCCTTTGTATGTAGCATAGAGTGCTGAAATTTTTCATTGCCATTTGATCGCCTCCTGCACGATTTCATTATCGATATTGATTCTCCCATGTCTCTCTGCTGCATCATTGCCATAACCATTGATTATTCTTTGTTAAAATTTGAATTTGTCTTTGATGATGTCTTAAAAAGCACCTCCGAAGAGGTGCCTTTCACGCTGAATCCATCCACGGAAAAACTGGAATCTGTATGTGCCTGTCATTGTGTCTCTGTTAATTTCTGTACTGCCTCTTCCTTTGTTGACACAAAGAAAAAGTCCTTCCCATGGTTTGCTTCATAAATAAAATCCCTCAGTGGCTTACTGGTATAATGTGAATAATCTCCGTAAACAGCTACCTTCACATGATAGTTTATAAACTTCTGGAGAATCTCACCCGCCATTCCTGTGCTGAGGATGAAAAAATCCCCGGATACCACATCTTTATCAATGGCAATTCTCTGTGCACCTGTCTCATACTTCACAGTCATCACCAGGTCCAAAGCGGATTGTGTGTCAACAATTACCATCTCATCACTGGAAACGACTGCAATATCCATTCCCTTATCCTTTAAATGTTCAATATTCATGATGTCCTCCTAGCTTAAATCTGCAGTACAAATTCCAGTTAAAGATAGATTTTACCGTACAACATATAAATTGTCAAGTGCCGACTTAGGGGCTTGGCCCTACATAATAGATTCATCATCCATAAAATCTTTCTCAATCCGCATTGACTTTCTTCTTATTCCTTCGATTTCAAAACCGTTTTTTTCATATAAGTGTATTGCTGCTTTATTATGGCATTCAACTGTAAGCTCTAAACGCAGAATGTCATTTTCCTTAGCCCACTGATCTAAATTTTCAAAAAAGGTTGTTCCAATACCTTTTCTGTTGTAATCCTATTAAATCACCCCCTCTCTGCTCGGATATATCCGACAATTTTATAGTCCTCTATGGCAATTTGTAAGAAATCATTTCCGTCAACTACATTACTCTAAATATCAGCTTTCAATTCCTGAACATTTGTACGCTGTTTTCTTTCGTTTGGTTCGTACATCATACAGTTTGTTTCGATATCAAGCGGATTTAGGAAATTCCAAAAATGATTAATTTCTTCAATGCATAATTCTTTGAATACTATCATCGTACTTCTCCCCAAAATTCCGATTGTGATTTACTGATTTTTAAGGGAACTGTCCCTGCCTTATGAAAGCTGCCGTCCAAATTTCTTTAATACTTGCAAAATCCAAAGGCATAGTATATAATGAACGTAGAAAGAGCACCCACTCCAAAGCGGATGCTCCTGAAAAGGTTACTTACCTCTCTGCGAGAGGCGCCTCTCCTGTGGGCTAGACAGGGGAGGCATTATTTTTTTCGCCTGTTCTTTCTATCTCTGTCGAGAAAGGCAAGCAACGCCACAATCAAGCTGCCAAAGGACATCAGCAAGGCTAATATCCCTATGAAAATCGAGGTGATCTCATAAGCCGTCATAAGCGCCACCTCCCTTCCTATGTATTCCGGCATGCCGGTTTCATTGGCTCGGGAGGCTACCACCCTGTCATGGGTACTCTTCCATGAGGGAATTATATCAGAGATATGCAGAATTGGCAACCAGGCTTTTATGCCCCCTGGCTCTACACTGGCTCTGAAAAATAATGTCATAATAATGTCACGGTGCAAAGAAAAAGCCCGGAAAGCCGCATAGACACTGGCTTCCCGGACTTTAGAGCGTTATTCGAACTCAATGGTCGCCGGCGGCTTCGGGCTCATATCGTAGCACACCCGGTTCACATGATCCACCTCTGTTAATATCCTGTCCGTAATTCTCCCCAGCACATCCCAATCCACCCGCTCGATGGTAGCGCTCATGGCATCGACGGTGTTGATGGCGCGAATGATGACCATGTAGTCAAAGCATCTGGCGTTATTCTTCACGCCCACGGACTTAAAGTCCGGTACTACAGCAAAATACTGCCATACCTTCTTATCCAGTCCTGCCTTCTCGAATTCCTCCCGAAGAATCGCATCCGCCTCCCGCACAGCCTCCAGCCGGTCTCTGGTGATCGCCCCCAGACAGCGGACGCCCAGGCCCGGGCCCGGGAAGGGCTGACGGTAAACCATGGTGGATGGAAGTCCCAGCTCTAAGCCGCAGGCCCGTACCTCATCCTTAAACAGCTGCTTTAGAGGCTCTACCAGTTCAAATTTTAAATCCTCCGGAAGCCCGCCTACATTGTGATGGGATTTTACCATCTTGGCAGTTTTGGTTCCGCTTTCGATGATATCCGGATAAATAGTTCCCTGTCCCAGGAAGTCGATCCCCTCCAGCTTCCTTGCCTCCTCTTCAAATACCCGGATAAACTCGCCGCCGATTATCTTCCGCTTCTGCTCCGGATCTGCGACTCCCTCCAGCTTTCCCAGGAAGCGTTCCACCGCATCCACATAGATCAGATTCGCCTTCAGCTGGTTCTGGAATACTTCGACGACGCTTTCTGACTCATTTTTCCGCATCAAGCCGTGATTAACATGGACACATACCAGCTGCTTTCCAATGGCTTTAATCAGCAGCGCCGCTACCACCGAGGAATCCACACCGCCGGAAAGAGCCAGCAGCACCTTTTTATCCCCTACCTGCTGCCGGATCCGCTCCACCTGATCCTCAATAAAATTCTTCATATTCCAATTTGCCTGTGCCTGGCAGGTATCAAACACAAATTCCTTTAACAGGGCTATATCCGGCAGTGCAGGCAGCTTCGCTTCACACTTGGCCGTGGGATGATCGATGGCCAGCATAGGATACCCGCAGTGATACAAGGCAGGGTCAATCTCCACAGCAACGCCGTCCACAATGCGGTTTTCCCCGCCATTCAGTATGATTCCCTTCACATTCTGCAGTTTTTCCAGCTCCTTTGGGGTAATATCGTGAGGATGGATCTCGCTGTACACCCTCAGCTCCCGAATCTGGCGGGCAAGTTGAGCATTCTCCGTGCTGCCCAAATCAAGAATAACGATCATATCCTGCTTCATGGTTCTTCTCCTTCCGTAGTGCCTCTCTTGAGGTCACAAGACAGACTGCTTATTTTATACATTAATACTCTATCATATTTCCTCGTCCGCCGCTACCAAAAAGATTGATTTTTCAAAACGCACGCGCTACAATGGTGATGCCTGGGCGGCTTCCGGCAGCAGCTAACCCTGCCGCACAAGCAAGAAAATCAAAACTCAGCTCTCCACTCCAGCATTCAAGAAAGGAACCTCATGGAAAACTCTCTTTCAATTAATATTCCGGTTTATGAGAAGCAGCAGCTCTGTGTCAATGCCTTTGGCCACTCTGTCACCATGCCATGCCACAAATACGGTCCTGCAGTTCGTCCTTACTATCTGATCCATTATATTTTGGAGGGGAAGGGAGAATTTGTAGTAAATGGCACCCGCTATAAGCTTTCCGCCGGGAAGGGCTTTTTGATTGAGCCGGACTACCAGACCATCTACATGTCTGACTCCCAGGAGCCCTGGACCTATCTGTGGGTGGGGTTTTCCGGGATTGATGCGAAAAAATGCATCTCCTCCCTGGGACTGTCCCAGGAACAGCCAATTTTTAAAAGTCAGGAAAAGGATATGCTGAAGCACTGTATTTTTGGAATGCTTCAGCACAACCACGGCAATGCGGCAGATAGGTTCTATACGCTGTCCATGCTGTATCTTTTCTTAAGCACAGTGGCGGCTGCAGACCCGGATAATTCTTCCCACGGCGAAAGCAATATTTATGTAAGCCAGGCCGTGGACTATATCCGCGATCATATCGCGGAGCCGCTGCAGGCAGATGCAGTAGCGAAATATGTGGGCTTAAACCGAAGCTATTTAAGCGTGTTATTTAAAGAGCACACCGGCATGTCCCCATTAAAATATATCCAGAAATTCCGGCTGACGAAGGCGCAGCATCTGCTGGAATCCTCCCGGCTCTCCGTGTCCGCCATCGCTTACGCCTGCGGCTATCAGCAGCCGGAATCGCTGATTAAAATCTTCCGTCAGCAATATGGCGTATCCCCTGCCGCTTACCGGAAATCCATTATGGAGCAAAACATCTCCGCCCAGGAGAAACAGAAGGGAGACATTCTTTTATAATTTATGCCCATATAGAAACGGCTCAGAAACATTGGTATTAAACCACTGCACCACAGGCCCCATGAACAGGGCGGTGATCACTGTCCCGATCCCGATGGTCACATGGAAAATCAGTCCCGTTATCACGCAGACAGAATCGCTGAGGATCCTGCATAAGCGGAAGGGAAGAAGCTTATACTTATTAGCCGCGATCAGGGACCAGGCGTCATAAGCTGATACCCCCAGATCCGCGGTAAAATACACCGAGGCGGCAAAGCAGGTCCCAAAGATCCCAAACAGCATCATCACAATCCTTGCGGCCATCCCCGGCGCCGGGAAGAGACCATCCAGTATATTCTGCATAAAATCTGCAGCCATTCCTGTAAAAAACAAGTTAATTACTGTAGCTATTCCGATATAATGCTTCTCCACAAAGAATACACCCACCAGCAGGGCGCCGGTAACGATGATGTAAAAGGTACTGTAGGTGGAGTGAAATATATTTGCAATGCCTGTGACAAAGCAGGTAAAGGGATCTGCTCCCAAATTCGCCTTCTGAAAGGCGCCAATGCAAAATCCGGTAACAATAACTCCGAAAAAGGACATGGCAATCCGTTTCCACTTTTGTGAAGCTTCCTTCTTTTCCATTATTCTGCCTCCAATACGATGATTCTGGACCAGAAGTCACTGCAGGGCTCTTCCCCCCGAGGCAGCTCTCCGGCAGCATTGTCCGTGGTCACCATTCCAATGTTCACCAGCTCACTGCCATAGAAATCGCCTTTTCCTTCTCCGTCCTCGCTTAAGTGGTATAAAAGTTCCTGATCCAGTCCGTGGAGATGAAGCCTGCGGAATTCCCGGTTTACATCATTTAAGGTCTTAAAATATGCTACGATGGCCTGCTTCTTATCCTCAGACACTACCATCCAGGCGGTAAAGTTACCCTCAAAAGGACTTAAAAGCCGGTAAAAGGTACCGGTGTGAATCAGCTTCCGGTACTTCTTTACAAAGCGGATCTGCTCCTTAACCATCTGACGCTCCTGGGCTGTCAGCCTTGCCAAGTCCAGCTCGTAGCCAAAGGCTCCGAAGGCAGCCACATTCCCTCTGGTTTTCAGCGGCGTGCTGCGGTTCAGCTGATGATTCGGGGTAATGGATACGTGCGCCCCCATGGAGCTTACAGGATAGGCGTAGGAGGTTCCATACTGAATCTTCTGACGTTCTGCTGCATCGGTGTCATCGCTGGTCCAGCACTGAGGCGCATAGTACAGCAGACCTGGGTCAAATCTCCCGCCGCCGCTGGCGCAGGACTCAAAGAGAATCTCCGGAAACTCCGTGTTCAGCCGGTTATATAAGTCATACAGCCCCAGAATGTACCGGTGGAAAATCTCTCCCTGGTGCTCCGCCCCGTATCCTTCGGAAAAGCATTCGGTGATATTCCGGTTCATATCCCATTTAATGTAAGAAATTTTCGATTCCCTGAGAAGCTTCGCCACCATCTCATAGATATAGTCTACGACTTCCCTTCTGGAGAAATCCAGAACATACTGCTTTCTTCCGTGGGATTCATGCCTGTCAGGAGTATGGATGATCCAGTCCGGATGGTTCCGGTACAGCTCACTGTCCTTATTAACCATCTCCAGCTCAAACCAAAGCCCAAACTTCAGCCCCAGTGCCTCGATGGATTCAGAGAGTCCCTTTATCCCTCTGGGCAGGCGATCCATATTAGGCCACCAGTCGCCCAGGCCGCTGGTCTCACTGCAGCGGGTGCTGAACCAGCCGTCATCCAGGACAAATAATTCGACTCCGTCTTCCTTGGCAGTCTTTGCGATCTCAATCAGCTTTTCCTCAGTAAAATCAAAATAGGTAGCCTCCCAGTTATTTAACAATACCGGGCGCTCCTTGTCCCGCCAAAAGCCTCTGGCCAGTCTGGTGCGGAAAAGCCGGTGGAAGGTCTGGCTCATGCTATTCATACCCTCTGCGGAATAAACCATCACTGCCTCCGGAGTCTGGAATTCCTCACCAGGCTTCAGACACCAGGAAAAGCCAAAGGGATGGATGCCCAGCATCATCCGGGTAACCTTGTAGGTGTCCACCTCAGCCTGCGCCAGAAAATTACCGGAATAGATCAGAGAAAAACCCATTACCTCCCCCTGAAATTCATCTGCAGTGGGACGCTTCAGCATCACAAAGGGATTGTGATGATGGCTGGAGGCGCCTCTTGTGCTGCCCACAGACTGGATTCCCTGCTGCAGCATCCTTGTCTTAACATACCGCTCCCGGCCCCATGCGCCGGAAAATTGAATCCATTCATACTCATCGTCTGGTAAATCCAGGGACAGGCTCATGGCTCTGGTAAGCTGGTATGCCTCCCCTCCCTTATTTTCAAAGCGGACACTTCTGGCAATGGCATCCTCCTTTTGGAAAACCGTATAGAGAAGGGTCATTTCCACCTGAAGCAATTCATCCCGCAAAAGCAGCTCCAGGGTATCCGCCTCCTCCTCGGATTCCGTATAAGTAGCAGGCAGTCCCTTAAGGGCTGGTTTGCCTTTATAAATCTTATGGGAAACATACTGGAAGTCGGTGATTCTGCTGCCGTTAGGCTGGAAAAGCTCCAGGGCCGGCATGCGGTAATCCGTGGTGCCGTATGCTGGATATTCCTGCTTTAAATGCTCCAGTGAGAATGAATATTCATTGTCAAATACATAGGAGCTTACCGGGCGATACCGATTTTCCATAAGATATCCGTGGTCTGCCTTCTGAGGGATACGCTTTCCAAAATATAGCTGTCCCATCTGGCCATTTCTCATAACCTTCATCAAATAACTGATATTGTCGTTAAACAAATGAAATTCCTTTGTGCTTTCGCTAAAAATAATTCCCATATTATTCCTCCTGAATCTCACACTCGATTCCATGTGTCATTTATGGTTTTATTTTATCGTTTTCTTCCCTTCTTTCCATGGAGAGATGCAGCAAAAAGCTGTCCATTTGTTAGATATTCGCTGCAGACCTCCTTCCAGCTATTTTGCGGCTGTCTTTCGATAGCTGGATCACCCTTGTGGCAATCTGTTGCTGAAACCGCACATCGTGATCCACAATAAGCATCGTTGGCTTATAGGCCAGCAGCAGCTCCTCGATCTGCATCCGGGAAAACAGGTCAATATAATTCAGCGGCTCATCCCACAGATACAGGTGGGCCGGCGTCAGCAGGCTGGCTGCAATCAATACCTTTTTCTTCTGCCCTTCAGAATAATTCTCCATATTCTTCTCAAATTGCACCCGCTCCATATCCAGCTGCCGGAGAATCGCGCAAAATACGCTTTCCTCCAGCCCTTGCTTCCAGCAAAAATCCTTCACACTTCCCTGGAGAAAGGAGGTATCCTGATTAATATAAGAAATAATCAATCCAGAAGCCAGCTTCAGCTCTCCCTGCTCCAGGAAATGTATTCCCTCCTCTTGGGAACCAGGCTTATCTGCCTCTCCAGCGAACGGACTGGTACTGCTTTGCAACCATGGAAGCCTCTTTTGCGCCGTATCCTTACAGGCAGGTGCTTGCTGCCTCTGGAGTCTTTGGGTTTGGAGTATTGCTTTCAGCAGACTGGATTTTCCGCAGCCATTTGCTCCCTGAATAAAAATTCGTTCTCCCTGACTGACTGAAAAGCTTAAATCCTCAAACAGCAGCTTCTCTCCGTCCGGATACCCCAGCCCATAGTGGCTGGCAATGATACAGGTATTCTTTTCATGCCTCAAGGGATTCAGCTTTAGGCTGACAGGGGTTTCTATATCCTTTAGCAGTCCCTCCTTCTCATGAATTTCCTGCTGGATGCGGTTCTCCATCTGCTTTACCCGGCTCTGCATCTTCTTCGTCTTTGCGCCGATATAAGGCCGGGTGCCGATAAAGCGGTCATGCTCCTTTGATGGGTTAAACCCGATCTTCATGCCCTCATTCTTATCCGCCCACTGCCGGGCCTGCTTTGAGGCTGCCTTCAGCTTGGAAATTTCCTTCCGGTGCTTCTCATTTTCCTTTTGGGCAAAGGCATCCTTTCTCTGCTTGTTCTCCTGCCAGCTGGAAAAGTTCCCTGCCTGCACCTCGATGGTTTGACGATTTAATACCAGCACATGATCGATGCATCCGTCCAGAAAGTCCCGGTCATGGGACACCAGAATAAATCCCTTTTTTCTGGCCAGATACTCCTTAACCGTTTCTCTGGCCTCCTGATCCAGATGATTGGTGGGTTCATCAATCAACAGGAAATGGTTCTCCCCGGAAAACAGCAGCGCCAGCAAAATCTTCGTCCGCTCGCCGAAGCTTAAGGTGCCAAAGGGACGATACATCACATCGCCTTCCAGCCCTAATTGATTCAGCTCGCAAAAGATACGCCACTCCTCCCATCCTGGCTTCAGCTCCTCTGCAAATTCTGCTGCCGGTCTTTCCAGATATTCCCTTGGAATCCCATAGGGAAAATACTCGAATTCCACACTGGACTGAATGGAGCCAATGTATTCATACTTTCCCAGCAGCAGATTTAAAAATGTTGTCTTTCCTTTTCCATTTCTCCCAATAAAGCCTAATTTCCAGTTGGTATCAATGGAAAATGAAGTATTGTCAAAAATATTGTCAAAGCTCCCTTCATAATAGAAGGTGAGATTATTAACACGGATCTGAGACATATTCATTCCTCCTTCCGTCCCCTTGTCCGCTGAGGGCAGCCTCACCGCGACAAGTATACAGACCTGTGGGAACAACTCTGTTTCATCCTGCAGTCAAAGAAGAAGGATCTCAAAACTCGCTTTCTGTTATCAAAACTCCGAATTTTTCCAACAAAAAAGAGAGGGTTATGAGAACATAATCCACTTTTGGCAGCACAAAACAAAGGTTCGTGTTTCATGCATACAAAAGTAAATTATCTCCTCATCTTTTCACCTCTCTCAGTATTTGCTAGAGCTCATTATATAACGACACCTGTGATTTGTCAATTAGCTTTTTGAGGACGCTTTAATAGCAACATCTGGAATTTCGACAAAAAAGCTTGCTATTTGCGGGACAATTCGCTATAATGTGTTCATACATAAGAGGAAACAGATTTTAACCCGCTGGGTTTGCCCTTGAAAGGCACAAAGGATACTGGCAGGCGCGCACATAAGAAAAGGCAGCGAGATACAAAAGACAGCCCTAACGTCCTCCTCAGGAGGAGCGTTCACCCCAGTTGCGTTACAAAAGATGTCGCGGTCGATATCGCAAATACCTCTTCAAAAGATAGACGCCTGTCACAATAAGAAGTACATAAGCAAACAGCCGGATTCAATCTTGATGATGGCAGAATGAATGAGGGTGTACCTGGAACATGGAAGCATGGGAAGGGTACCCCTTCATTTCCGTAATCAGGCATAAGCTCTGTGCCAACACGGGATTCGATTCACTTGCACAAATGATGAATAAAGTAAAGGAGTTGACTATGAATCGCGAGCTAATCCTTGTCCTGGATTTCGGCGGTCAGTATAATCAGCTGATCGCGCGCCGCATCCGGGAATGCAATGTCTACTGTGAAGTTCAACCATATACCATAGGTCTGGATCAGATTAAAGCCATGAAACCCAAAGGGATTATCTTTACCGGTGGCCCCAACAGCGTATATTTGGAGGAATCCCCACACATCTCACAGGATATCTTTGATCTGGGCATCCCGATTCTGGGAATATGCTATGGCTCCCAGCTGATGGCCTACACCCTGGGCGGACAGGTGGACACAGCGCCGGTAAGCGAATATGGAAAAACAGAAGTTGAGCCGGACCATACCTCTGTTCTTTTCAGACAGGTGGCACAGACTACCATCTGCTGGATGAGTCACACCGATTATATCGCCTCAGTTCCCCAGGGCTTCCGAATCACTGCCCACACCCCGGTATGTCCGGTGGCGGCGATGGAATATCCGGAGAAAAAGCTGTATGCCACCCAGTTTCATCCAGAGGTAATGCACACAGCGGAAGGCATGAAAATGCTTCACAGCTTTGTATACCAGGTCTGTGAATGCAGCGGCAGCTGGAAGATGGATTCCTTCGCCCAGGCTGCAATCCAGGAGCTTCGGGAAAAAATCGGTGATGGCAAGGTACTATGCGCTTTGTCCGGCGGTGTGGATTCCTCGGTAGCTGCTGTGCTTCTGTCAAAGGCGGTGGGCCGGCAGCTCACCTGTGTATTCGTTGACCACGGCCTTCTGCGGAAAAATGAGGGCGACGAGGTGGAAGCGGTCTTCGGCCCAGATGGACCTTACGAGCTAAATTTCATCCGTGTCAATGCCCAGGAGCGGTTTTACCGCAAATTAGCCGGAGTAGAGGAGCCTGAGGAAAAGCGGAAGATCATTGGCGCTGAGTTTATTCAGGTATTTGAGGAGGAGGCGAATCGGATCGGCGCTGTGGACTACTTAGTTCAGGGCACCATCTATCCTGATGTAATTGAGTCCGGGCTGGGCAAGTCTGCTGTGATTAAATCCCATCACAATGTAGGAGGCCTTCCGGACTGTGTGAATTTTAAAGAGATCATCGAGCCCCTGCGCCTTCTCTTTAAGGATGAAGTCCGCAAGGTGGGCCTGGAGCTGGGGATTCCTGAATACCTGGTATTCCGCCAGCCCTTCCCTGGTCCTGGCCTGGGAATCCGGATTGTGGGAGAAGTAACTGCAGACAAGGTTCGGATCGTCCAGGAAGCGGATTTTATATATCGTGAGGAAATCCGAAAGGCCGGGATTGATATGAACCTGGGACAGTATTTTGCTGCTCTGTCTAATATGCGGTCTGTGGGCGTGATGGGAGATTTCCGTACCTATGATTATGCAGTGGTGCTGCGGGCAGTGGAGACCTCGGATTTCATGACCGCAGAGGCGGCGAACCTTCCCTGGGAAGTACTCCAGAAGGCCATGAACCGGATTGTCAATGAGGTCAAGGGGGTAAATCGGGTGCTTTATGACCTGACCTCGAAGCCGCCGGGGACCATTGAGTTCGAGTAACGGATAAAATCCCGGAAATGCTGATAAAATGGGCGTTTCCGGGATTGCTTTATGCCGTTTGGCTCTAAAATGGCTCTAATTATTTGAGGAATACTGGATTTTGGGCGGGTATCATGATACCTGTTTTTTTAATACAGAGGAATTTTGCCCTCATAATTGTCGGCTCTTTCCAACAGAGGACCGGTTGCGCCCATTGTGAAAGCTATATCACTGCTTCGGATAGACAATAGTTCCGTTCCAATCTTCAGATTAAGAAAATCTAATATCTGCTGATTAAGCTGAATTACACCATTCTCTGAAATATTTACCCAACAGTATGACCGCCCTTTGTATTTGACAAATTCGCCCTCTGTGGTCTGATAATTCTGTAAAGCTGGATTATCAGTAAGAATGTGTCCTAATTTTGACGGTTCTAACAATCCTTTTGTTGTCACGCAAAATCCGCCAGTGACCTTGCTTCCAGTAAAAAGATAGACTTTTCCCTCTGCTGTGGCGTTGTACCCTGTAAGAGCCTGTGTTGGGAGATAGATTGTCAAATCATCTCGTATCAGTGATTTTCCGAAAATAAATTTACCGCCTTTGTTCATTTGTGGCATATATCATCAACTCCTTTTCCTAAAAGTGGAAGTCCACTATATCATAAGAAAATTGAAATGTCACTAAGGCTCTCTAAAGTGTGGCAGATTTCATATCGTTTCTTGATTGTAATAAGACGATGTATACTTTATTTGATATGTATTAAAATATAACATTACAAGGAGTTCTCTTTTGCTGCAAATTCATATTGTTATATGAATTTACCTCAAAATACATAGTTTCGCCTAAATATCCGGCATTTAATTCTGTTAAACGTCCATTTGCCCAATTATTGGTGCTTCGCTTATCAAACCAATTCAGCCATTCGCAGTCAGTTTCATAAATTACGCCAAAATAATATTGACAATCATAATTTAGACTGCGAACATATTCTTTCAATTTTGGCATATCGGTTTTGATGTAATCAGATGTTGACATGGCATTTCCACCATCATATTTTAATTCTATAATAGCAGCTATATCAGTCATTTTTTCAGACAACCATTTCTTTTCTAACGTCATATCCATTTCAACAATAACTAAATCTGCAAAAAATTTTAGTTCCTTAAAATAAAATTCGGGATAAATATATAGGTGATTTTGTTGAAGCAAAAGGTTTAATTCGTTTTGCAAGTGGTGGTATAAACTGCATTGAAGGCTTGCTTCTTTTATTAGAAAGCCATTACCATAATCAGTGCAGATATTACGGAGCCAAATATTTTTTATTACATTATCAATTTCTTTTCGGATACTCTTTTTTATCATTGTGTGCTCCTTTTGGTGGATATAGCTTTTGTCTATTCATTTTCGGGATATATTTTGACGGAGATACCTCTAACACCTTTTTTCACAATCTTGCTGTCATCAAGAATACTCTGCTTAACAGCGTCCAAATCCTTTGAGAGTGCTTCAATCGCCCGTTGGTGTTCTTCCTCCGATGAGAAGCGTTCCGTATCATTCAAAAGGTTCTCCTGCAATTCCCTTGCTTTCATGTATACGCCCAGCTTATGATTGAGCAGAGAGTTCTTGAAGGATATTTTGATTGTAGCGGGATTGAAACTTCCGTCCTCGTATTTCTCTGCTTCAAAGTTCATATCTAATTGCTCGTCCATTTTCAAAATCAAAGACAATACATCTGATACTGTTTCTATATCAAAATCCATGAAAACATTGATACTGATACCCAAAGC
>CATOJE010000023.1 GCA_951800145.1 uncultured Lachnospiraceae bacterium
ATATTTTCATAATCAAGCCCTTTCAGTTAAATATATTATAATTTTATCCAGCCATCACACCATACATCATGTCCATCCATTCCCTTTATCCATACTTTAGGAGCAACAACAATCTTACCTGGATTATTATTCAGCCATGCCCCCCACCAGCTAAAAGTGCTATTAGAAATAATATTTCCTTTACATAATGTCATTAGATACATGTCATACCAATCTTGATATGAATTGAAAAGTTTCTCATTACATACTAATATATTTTTTCCACCAAAAAATTTTTTTACCCAGTCCACATCATCAGAAAAAAATATAAGTTTGCTATCTGGATATACTGTACTCATATACTCTATCGCGTTTATATAGTACTCCAATGAGCAAACCTTGTATTGTTCAAGGGATAGAAAATCCCCTCTTCTAATATGAACTCCGATATAATTACATTTTATTTCTTCCCCAAGCTGTCTTAATTTGGGCTCAGAGATATCAAAGGAAAAACAATCCAAAATTTTTTTCTTAATATCAGCAAAGTACTTTTCTGTTTGCCAGTAACCCACAAATACACAATTTTGTGTTTGAAATATATCATTTTCACAACAGAAATAATTTTCTTCTACATAGAAAAATCTTTCTTTTATATTTTTCTTGAACTGTGTTAATAAGTCCGATTTCTTTTTTATTTCTTTCCACCTTTCATCTATTTCTATAAATCTATTTTCATCAACTACATTTAAATCAATATTTTTAAATATTTTGTCTAATACAAATGGTCTCGTTCCCGGATGATTGTCATAATACCCCAAACTACTTCCAACTATCCGTCCTCTGCTTCTTAGCGCTTCAACTAAAGCATATTGAAACATTTGGTTTCCCAATCCGCCCTTAAATCTTACAATATCCATAATATTCCTTATTTTTATTTTGTATCAAGTAATTTAGTTTCTTTACCAATCATATTCCATAGTACATATTCTTCTATGTATTCACATAAATTCAAAGGATGTTTATGCAATGTAAATTCGTATTGGCAACATTTGATATACTCTTGCTTGTATTCCAATTTCAACGCCTTTCGAACACATCCGTAAATAAATATTTCACCTTGATCCATTTCATCATCATACATTTTTCCTTTTTTTCTATTAAGTTCAAGAATCTCCATTATTTGTCTGCCCTTTTCATATATCACTTCATTTGAAGGGTGGTTTGGATCATAAAATAACAGTTTTGTTTTATAATTTTTTTCTATATAATCTGATATTTTTATATCGCATACATTCTCCCGTTTTCGTAACTTCTCGATTTGCTTTTGAAAATTCCGAATGATCTCTTCTTTACAATAAATCTCTGCATTTTCAATCATATTCTGAATATCATTTATTCCACCACAATTTTTGTTAATATTTTCATCTTCCCATCTCATTACCCAGCAAACTGCACTTTCTACTTGAGATCTCCTTAATGGATTATTATTTATATCAATTGCATTTTTATTTATATGATAATTAAATACAGCTTTATCAAATTCCTTAATCTGAGGAAATAAAAAATTGAATCCATACAAATTAGGAATTCTAATACACTTACAATGACTCAATATTTTTTTCTCTAATTCTTCTACTCCGGGTACAAAAAAAGAATTATTCTTTTGGATATCCTGTGAGATCAATAGTTTACAAAATCTCAATTCGTTTTCTTTTGGAAATCTTTTATTTTCATCCAAATCAGCAACGTAGTATCTTCGAATATAGTATATCCGACTAAACTCAGGTTGATTTAGTAAATAGTTTTCTAGCTTTATCATATGACAATTTCCGTATAGAATTGCTAATTTTCTATTGATCACCCCCCCAGGAATGTAATTTTCAAATTCTATCAAACCTAAGTTTTCCAACTGTTTAGCAATTTCAAAATAAACATCTGTGGTTTCCGTAGCAACTATAATAAGATGGTTTTTAAGATCTGCTTCTTTTTCTTTCAAACTATAAACACAGATCCCATGAAAGCACCGATTAGAATTGCGATCAAGAACATATTTAATTTCAAATCTTTTCCTATACAGGCAATAAAATTTTTCACCGGCTAACCCCGCACCATATAGCACAATTTCTTCCATTATTTCCCTCTATATAAAAACATGCACAATTATATACTATTCATCATACACATTTGCATTCCTTGTAACAATGCACTCTATATCTATTTAAATCGCTTTCCATATTAAAGCGCCCTGACTTTTATTCTCGTTTTTCTCTATCAACGTAGCTGATGCTTCTTTGATATATCTTGTTAAATCTCTCAGCGTATATCTCCCTTCTCCAATGCTTTTTTCAGTAAATAAATTCCTATATGCTCTTTGATAACTGCTGGAATTTTTTATATCTTTTACTATTTTTTCTATCGATAATTTTATAATATCACCTTTGTCACAAGCTACAATTTCATTTTTAGAAGCATTAAACAAAATGCCATTTCCAATATAAATGTCCGACTGAGCAAATTCATAAGTTCTTTCACAAGAATTCGGACACCCGTTTTTTAATTTTAAAATCCGATCTTTAAAGCAGCCTTGAAGATGATATAAATCTCCAAATATGTCCTCTTCCGCCTTAGTTGGAAAATCTATTATAAAGCTTTTCCGTTCATCAGACTCAAGATTAATCAATACAATTTCTGTCTTACTAGAAAATATTCTTCGAAATATAACTATATCAGAATATTTGTATACCCCTTTAATTATAATGTCTTCTGAGTTATAAATGATGTTGCATAAATGTTCTTTATTATTCAATTCATATTTGCACAGATAATTTTGATTTTTATAAATTAAGGAGAAAAACAATTCTCCTTTTACAATACAGGCGCTATCGGCCCGAATATTTCCACACAAATTTCCATTGCAATTACATTCTCTGTCTATGAAAGAGCACCATATGTTATCTTTCGATATTAATTTTCCAGTTATTCCATACCTTCTTATCGTTTCCCCTTTAAATGGGAGAATGACAAATTCATCTTGATCGATTAATACATTCGAACAGTAAAATCCTGCTTCATCGGCTTCGATTCCCTGCAATTCTATCGTTCTTATCTGCTGTTCTAAACGATCATAGACAAGAAAATGATCTTCTGTGAATGAATATATAAGAATCCCTCGTTCAAGCGGCAGCATTCTTATTTTTTTTCCTGTACACTCCCATGGCAAATGGGCTTCTATCTTTGCTTTTCCAGAGGGAGTATGTATTGATATTAAGCTTCTCGATATGCTTTCAATTAAATAGATAAACTTTTCCACTTTCAGCTCTGTGTTAAAATACATATTCTCTCCTTACATAGGATGCAGGCGTTTATCGCCTGCATCCTATAACTAACTTCTTATAGATATTTTAGGGATACAGCCGTTTAAACTTCTCAATTTAAACACTAATTCGTTGCTGCTGTTACTGTAATTGTAACCTCTGTTTTCGCTGTATCATCAAATATTATATTAAGTTTCAAACCATTCGCAGAATTAACGGCCGTCATATTATTTGTAATGAAAGCGGCATCAATCGTTAACGTATTTCCATTAAGCGAATATCTCACTGCCGGAACATCAGTATTGGCGTTCAAATTTCTGATTTTGGAAATGCCTTCAGCAGCCTTCTCGCCTGCACCAAGATTAACCGTTATATCTAAAGGGCTACCTGATGTTGCGGTATAAGTAGTTGTTGTAATACTAGGAGCCGCATCAGCTACAGCATTAGCGTCAAGCAATGTAGCACTGCTATCATCAGCACGAACAGCATAGCTCCAGGTCACAGTTACATTAGAACCTGCAAGGCCGGTGGCAGAATAATCTCCGTTCGGATTGCAAGCCCCTGTCATACCGAACTCAAAACTATTCCATGCCGTATCTGGAACACCGGCTTTCGCTGTATAGCCGTATCCGCCGCCATCAACCGATGTAATCTCGTAATTATCGCTATTACCTTTAAGTCCAACGGTAACCTTGCCTGCTGTCTCTGTAGTATCAACTGCTACCTCTGTCTGATTTGCTACCTGCAATCCCAAATACAATTTCGCTTGCGTATCAGTAGTCTCAAATGTCTTTGTAGTAGACATTGCAACATTAGTATTTGCATCTGTTTTAGCAGCAATAGTTACATCAACATCCACTGTTCCCTTATTCATTACTTTTAATTTCGCGCTGTCTTTCGTCCAGGTATTCTCCGCTGACTGGAAGTATACATTTGCTCCCGCCTCAAAGCTTTGCCCTGAATATTTTGCACTGTTTGTTTCTGCGATCAAGCCCTCCGGATCCATCTTATAAGCAAATGTTGTTGTGTTATTGTCTGTAGGCAAGGTTACTGCTACAACATCCTTGTCAACGTGCCCCTCAAATGCTCCTGTTCCTGTTCCGCTTCCTGAGCCTGTGGTTGTTCCTGTCACCGCATAAGCTGTCATACTCATTCCCAACACCATGGTTGCTGCCAGCGTTCCAGCCAGCGCTTTTCTCATCATCTTCCTTCCTCCTTAAAATAATTTATTTTCTATTTGTTAATAAGCCTTTCGGCATTTAACCTTATGAATCTACGAATCCACAGTAATGGTAAACGCCACCCGCAATGTACTGATGGTTTCTTGTTCTTCATCTACCAGATGATACACAATCACACAATCATAGGTACCTTTATCTAATGGTTTATCCAGCTCAATATTTTCCAGATGGCTTCCTCTGGGAATAACCGGGGACTGGTAAATCGCTTCCTCTTCATTATCCGCCAAAAGAACATCAAAATAGACATCATTTGTATTTTCAATCAGATTATCCACCCAGGCATCGTCGGATACGGCGTCTCCTTTACTGAAATGCCAGTCTGTATCCATACTGACGGTATAATAACCCGGCTCGACAAATTCCTGTGCTTCTTCAACCATATCCGCCGCTACACTTTCCGCATTACTTTCATTGACAATAACATTTCGCTTTTCCTGTGTTTCTTCCTCATCCTGTTTTCCAGAACCAAGAAGAAAAATAATAATGCCAAGCAGTGCAATAATCACGATTGCACCTACAATAATAATTATTTTCCCGTTTTTTCCTTCCTTGCCATTCCCGGACATTATCCAAACCTCCAAACATTTCTTATCCTGCTATGATCTCCACATCCTGCAACATCACCGGCATCCCCCTCTCCTGACACAACTGCACCACCGAGCTCCCATCCCCATAATAAGCATCACTAATCGCAATAGCCCGGTCCAAATCCGCCGTATCATCATAGATCCCCCACCCCTCTTCCCGGTAGGTATCCACTATCTCCTTATACTCTTCCCACAGTCTAGTCCTCACCGACTTAATCGTCGCCTCAATAAGCGGATGCGGCCTCCAAAGCAGCGCCACCTCTTCCCGATTCTCCTTAAAAACGTTCAATGCATCTCGGATCTTCCGGTTCATCTTCTCATTATGGTTCAGCAGCGCCTGGACGCTGGTATTATAAAGAATGATCTTCTTCCAGCTCCCATCGGGCTTTTCAATCACCTTCCGCCACTCCTCCGGCACCTCCACATCTTCCTTCCGGGTATTTACCACCTTATCCATCTTGGGTGAACCCAGTCCCAGGATCTTCTTTTCCCAGTACTCCCTGGTATCCTCCCCGGACTGCTCCTTCATAAACCTGGTCAGCACCTTGACATATGCTTTTTTCATGTTCTCCGACTGGACGATGACTTTATCTGCATTGAAGACACCGGTGGTGATGCAAAAATGCTGCATCCCCTCTAACGCCTCTTCATTCTCCACATCCGGCTCTCCCAGCACGAAGTAGGGGATATAGACCAGCTCATCGGTGAAGTTTTTTAAGTTTCCCGAATAAAAAAACGGGTGCACGCTGGTGACATAGTTTGAATTGTCGTATGGATTATGTATGAAGATCATGTCTGGCCTGCGGTTTTCAAAATCGTATTCGTCATATCTGGTAATGGGAACATCCTGGGGATATAAGTCCCCCTCATAATGCTCCTCCCGGAAGGTTCCGTCTGGGTTTTTATCGTAGTAGGGAATGGGGATCACATAGGCGTCGGTATCTCCATCCTCCTCTGCCGCCCTCCAGACGCTCTCCAAAGAATCCCACATGGAGGCCTTGTACGGCAGGAATACCACTTCCTTTCGATCCTCCGGCAGCTGGATTTGTATGCTGTTCTGCAGCTGGGTTAGCTGTTTTCGGAGCTTTTTTCCTATTTTCCGGCATACTGGTTCATTGGATGTGACCATGCTCATCTGATATATTTTCTCGCAATAGTCTTCCAGATTTTCTACGAGCCCCCGGTATTGTTCCCCGAAGGCTTCTAAATGCGTGCCGATTTCCATAGCAGCGTCCTGACACTGGATGAATACCTGAGTCAGTGCTTCCGGATCTGCAGGAAGTGCTTTTACCACGGAGTCATTGGCCTCCATCATGGTGTGGATTAAGTTTAAAATGTCTTTCTTTTTATACCGCTCCAATCTCACTGCCTCCCTGGGGATCCTTTGCAAAACTGTTGTTTTTGTGTTTTGCTTTTTATTATCATACGAATTAGCCGGGCATCTCTGCCTGCAATGGGGGATTTTCAAATCCTTCCTTCCCTCTTTGCTTCGCTCCGTGCTGGCCACGGTCCTGGCATATCGGAAAGCCGTGATAACACGGCCTGGGTAATGCCGTTGGAATGCTTCTTTGAAATCCCGGCGCCCCTGCACTGCTGGGCGTGTGATGGTTTCGTCAGCATTTCCTGCCTGCCATTTTCATGGCATTGTGCTGTCATCAGCCCTTTCGGGATGAGCGGCAGCGTTTATGTTTCACATACCTTCCTGCGATCCTTATCGGTAAAACCCTTTGCCCGAAAATCCTGCCTCTGCTTCCCCACTTTTTTGCGTCCTCCGGCTTCGCTTTAAAATCTGCTAAAGGTATGCATGGTAGCGATTTAGATTCTACTAAACGCTGTGCTGGAGCAGCACAGGCAGGATATCCTGGTGCAGGTTCATTCCCAGGATGGTATGGAATCATCCAATGGTTTGTGCTTGTGATTCTTTGTATTTTTTCTCGATATTCCTTGCCCCATTGAGGGCGATGGTGCTCTGGTAGCCGCAGCTTTCGCATAAAAAAAACTCTGCCAGCCGCTTTCCCTGGGCCCCGCAGTTGGAGCAAATATTCCCGGTTCCCTTGGAATGGATCTCCACAAGCTGGATGCCGTTTATCATGCATTTCTGTGCCAGCCGTTTCCTCACGTAGCTCTGAGGGCCCTGGGTGATTTTACGGTTGGCGGCTTTGATATTTTTCCTTGTTTTGTGAAGGGTTTTATTCAGGGTAACTGGCTTGGGAATGATGATTTTCCCGGGCTTTTCGGTTTCCAGCATTTGGTTTAGCTGGGTGTTGATATAGGTTTCCAGCCTTGCCTGTTCTCTTTTTTTCTGGCGGCTGTATTTCTGACGGCCCAGGTTATTTGCCTGAAGCTTTTCTGCCTTTTTTTCGTCTCCCAGTGCAAGACTTTCCCGGTACTGGGCCCGCACCTTGCTGCGCTCCCGGTTTTTCTCGGTCAGGCGCTCTGTCTTTGCCGTGGACCGCTCTCCCAGCTCTTCCCCATAGACATTTCCGGAGGACAGGGTGCACATGCTCCGGTAGCCCAGGTGAAGATAAATGGTGTTCTGATAGTCTTCATGCTTCCGCCTCTTTATTTCTGAAGGAATGGCGATCCGGGCGCCGTCTTTTTCAATGCATATCCGCAGCTGTCTTGTGCTTGTTTTATCGTCCTTTAATGGAAGGCTGACCCTTCTTCTGGGGATTCTGGATACCAGGCAGAGGGTATGGTCCTTATAGGAATAGCCGCCTGGAGATACGCAGAAGCTGTCTGCCCTGCCTGCCGCAGGCCGGATCCAGTGGCGTCTGGTAAGCCTTCGGAGAAGGTTATTTAAGCGGCTGGTATCAATGTCCAGGCCTTTTACCTTTTCCGGCATGGGGTAAGCTTCATGGTTCAGGATGGCGGCATAGACCTTGTCAAGCTTTAAGACGGTCCTCAGATACATACGGTCATCGCCATTTAAGTTTTCATTGGCTGTAATTAATGTCCGTATTTTATTCTTCAGCATCCCCCACATGCCCTTGATATCCCGAACTCCATCCCGCACTGCCAGCTCATAATATACGGATGGCAGCTCCAGCTGCTCCCGCAGCCCGCAGTGGCGCATCTCTGTCATGATATCGTAGATCGAGGCAAGTCTTCCCAGGCTTCCGATCCCGGAATACCGTTCGTAGACGCTGGCCTTTACCTTGGCATAGTCGGAAGCGATCCCCTTGAGGAATTCCATTGTTTCATCGGGAAGGCTCTCAGTGTGCTGCCAAAGTGTCTTTGTAATCTCTGCTTCCTTTTCCATATCATGCATCACCCTGGCCTGAAGGCTTATGGCTCACGGAGCGTCAGGCTCTCGCTGACAATCAGGCTAAGTCTCTTGAATCACTTTGTGTTCGAGACCATGAATCACTCTTCAGCGAAAAATTCTCTTACTATTTCTCTGATATTTCGATATAATAATGGAATCGTGCTTGTGAGGTTCGCAGATTAAGCCCTTCTGCGAAAATCTCTTAAAATGCCTGATAATTGCAGCGTTTTTTCACGCCGCCTGACCACAAATCTGACCATAAAAATCCAGGAGCATTTCTATCTGCTTCCGCTTGGAATCCATGGTGGGGTGAACATAGCGGTTCAGCGTAAGCTTCACATCTGCATGTCCCAGAATCTCGCTCAATGCCTTTACGTCCATATTGTTTTCCACACAGTTTGTGGCAAAGGTATGGCGCAGGATATGGAAATTGCGGCTGTCGATCTTTGCCTCTCTTAAAAACTTTTGGAAACGATACTGCATAGTCCTGGGATCCAGCGGCTTTTCCCTGCCAAATATATAGGGCTGTGACTCCTTAAGCTGCATGAGAAGACAAAGCATCTCCGCTGTAATGGGTATGCTTCTCTTGGAGCTCTCACTTTTCGGCTCTGTCTCTAAAAGGACCGTTTTTGTGCTTCCCTCCGCCACGGCGATTCTCTGTACAGTTCGATTCACTGTTATCGTCATACTCTTTATATCCAGATCCTCCCACTGAAGGGCACATAACTCTCCAAGTCGCAGCCCGGTACACAGACACAGCAAAACTGCAATTTTGGACCTGTCTGTCACTTGATAAATATGGGAAAGAAGCCTTGCCTGTTCTGCCTTAGTCAGGGTTTTTACATTTCCCTTCTTAAGTTTTACAGAAGGCCTCTCCAGCAAAGGCACCCCCGCGGAATAGTTCCTGTTTGCAAAGCTTAATATCTGGTTGGCTACGCATCCAATGCTTTTCTTCAGGCTTTCCGACAGGTTTTCTTCGGATAAGTGGTCAAAAATCTTTGTACTCAGCTGAAAAAAGCCAGTGCCGGAAATCTGGCACTGGCCTGCCGCTTTAGCAAGGTGCGTCTGATAAACCGTACGGTATTTCACATAGGTGGAATACTTCCTCCTCTCTGCCACCTCCCCCAGCCATTCTTCTGCTGCCTGTGCAAATAAGAGCGTAATATGACTGTCAGCTGCCTTCAGCGCCTCCTTTGCATCTTTTACTTCCTTTTCACAGGTAAGCTCAAATTTGGCTTTAGAAAGCTTTTCCTTTACTGCCTCGTAGGACCGGCTGTAAACAGAGCGATAAATCGATCTGCCCTTATTTTCGTCAAATACCTTATAGCGCCCTTCCCATCTTCCATCGCTTCTCTTTCGTATATTCTCTCCATGCCTTCCCATAGTTCTGCTCCTTCCGCTAGAGGATACCGGATCCCATCCAGGATTTTGACCACAAAACTGACCCTGAAGTGATGGTTTTCCTCCCTTTTCTTTGGTTCACTGGCTAATTATCACAGCTTGCCGCCTGGTTAATTTCTCCAAATTGTTGTCAAATTGTTGAAAATTTTTTTAATCTATTGCAAATTTCTCTTAAATCGTGTAAAATAACGCCGATATAATTTATGTGGAAATGAAAAAGTTTGATATTTTTTATTTCGCAGAAGGGCTTAATCTATGAATTTTTTAACAGGCTATTTTTTGACAGCCTGTTTTTTGTGCTGCTGTGGGAGCCTAGTGTCTTGTCTGGATTATATTCAGCCAAGACACTAGTGTACTAGTCCGTCCTCGATTGCCATGAAAAAAGCTCCATAAGTATCCCATGCATTTATTTCAGCACAAGATCCTTATGGAGCTTTTTCACTTTTTCATATTTTCTACGCCATACTTTCTTACCTGCCAAGCGGCTCACCATCTTCCAGTACCTGGCACTTTAGTTTCTGATATTGCTCTTTTGTCAACTCCCCATCGCGAAGCATTTTCTCAAGAAGCGCCTCCTGTCCTTTTTTCCAGCCTTCAGCTTTTCCTTCAGCTCTCCCTTCAGCTTTTCCCTCAGCTTTTCCTTCAATTTTTCCTTCAGCTTTTCCTTCAATTTTTCCTTCAGCTCTCCCCTTTGCTATCCCTTCCTCCCGCACATAATTCTCCCTGGCAATCTCATCTCTGCGCTTTTTCTGATATCCCTCATACAATACCCGTATCGGATTGCTCAGGCTCATCCTCCTCAGCTCGCGTATCGCTTCCTGGATTCCTATATTTTCTGTCTTTATCATCTCCAAATCCTCCTCTGTCTTCGCATTAAAAAATCGGATCCAATCATCTACCGCTCCCTTTCCGGACAGCTGCTTTTTTAACTCCATTACATGATGCCAGGGGTCTAAAGGTCTAAAATCCGATGTAAGCTTGCTTGCAAGAGGATTTTTGAACTTGAGACCCGCCAAAAACATGAAAAAGCAGCCCGATAGGGCGGATTTTGAATGTTTTTAGGATTGCGGGAGCATGAAATGCGGAGCAATCCGCGGCATCAAATGGATCAAAATACCTTTTGACCCCAACATCATTGCATGGGTTTCCAGCACATCGGTGAATTCGTTTCCGTGCTGATCCTTCAGACGGTAAATGCTGTGGTACGCCAGGCAATTTACTGCTGATAATTCTCTTCATAGGCCTGATTCAGCCAGCGGATCCCCTCTAAGATCCCTGCCTCGTCAAAGGAGGTGTCCATCCAGGACTTGTCCTCCTCCTTAGTGGCGTCAAATCCATAAGGCTCCGGCCAGTGGTAGACGCGAAGGATGATCCGCTCCTCCTCCCCCTCCCCGGCAGCAGCCTTTACCATCTTATACCGCATTCCCTGGAAGCTCCCAGTATAGCTTTCCTTTTTCAGATAATTAATGGGCATAAAGCCGCTCCGCTCCAGCATAGTTCCCTGCCCTTTCCACAGCCTGTTGCAAACCTCCCGCAGTCCGGCCTCACTGCAAATCTCCCACAGTCCCGCCTCACTGCAAACCTTCTACCGCCCTACTTCGCCGCAAACCAGGAGTTTCCCTCCTTAGCCTCCACCTCGAGGGCAACCTTTAAACAGGCGGCATGCTTCATCTTGTCCACCAGGATCTCCTTCACCAGCCCTTCCTCTTCTTTCCAGGCCTCGATCAAAAGCTCATCGTGAACCTGAAGCACGATCCGGGATTTTAGCCCGCGGCCCCGAAGCTCCTGATCCACGGCAATCATGGCAATCTTCATAATGTCCGCCGCTGTTCCCTGAATCGGTGAATTCATGGCCACCCGCTCCCCAAAGGAGCGCTGCATGAAGTTAGAGGATTTCAGCTCCGGAATAGGCCGCCTTCTGCCGTACAGGGTGGACACATATCCCTTCTCCTTCCCCTCTGCCACCAGCCGATCCAGGTACTCCTTTACTCCGGGATAGGTGTGGAAGTATTGGTTGATATAATCCTGGGCTTCCTTTCTGGAAACACTTAAGTCCTCCCCCAGCCCAAAGGCGCTGATCCCATAGACGATGCCAAAGTTCACTGCCTTGGCATTCCTCCGCTGGAGGGGCGTCACCTCTTCTAAGGGAATGTGAAATACCTGGGAGGCTGTGATGGCATGGATATCCTGCGCTGAGCCATAGGCCTGGATGAGCCGTTCATCCTCAGACAGAGAGGCCAGGATCCGCAGCTCGATCTGGGAATAGTCCGCATCCACGAATACATACCCTTCCTCCGGCACAAATACCTTCCGTATCTCCCTTCCCAGCTCCATCCGCACCGGGATATTCTGCAGGTTAGGCTCTGTGCTGCTGATACGCCCGGTGGCAGTGATAGTCTGGTTAAAGGTGCCGTGAATCCGGCCGTCCGGGCCGATAAATCCGGCCAGGCCCTCCGCGTAGGTGGAATTTAGCTTTGTCAGCTGGCGGTAATCCAGGATCTTCCTCACTGCCGGCACATCCGGCGCCAGCTTCTCCAGCACATCGGCGGCAGTGGAATACCCGGTCTTGGTCTTCTTCCCACCCTTTAGCTTCATCTTGTCAAAAAGAATTTCCCCCAGCTGTTTCGGCGAATTAATGTTAAACCGCTCTCCGCAGTCATCATAGATCTGCTGCTCCAGCTCTCCGATCCGCACCTTCAGCTTATCCCCATATTCCTTAAGAGTCTCCTTCTGCACCTTGATTCCCGCTGCTTCCATATGATACAAGCTGTAGATCAGAGGCATCTCGATGGTAAGGAACAGCTCCCACATCCCGGTGCGCTCCAACCTTTCCTGCACCTGCCCTGCTATGCGCTGGGTCACATAAGCCATGTAGCAGGCACAGGCAGCCGCCTTCTCCTCCCCCTGAAGAAGGGCCTGTCCAGGCAAAGCCTTGCCTAAAAGCTCCTTCTGGGATGGCAGGGTTAAGCCGAGGTAATCCCTGGCAAGGCTGTCATACTCATAGCTGCTCTCCAAAGGATTCAGCAGATAGGCCCCCACCCCGACGTCCATCACCGGAGAGCCATAGTCCAGCTTCAGCAGTGGAAGCAGCTTTTTCAAATCCGGCGCCCACACAGAGCCCGGCTCCGCCCTGCTGATAAGCTGGCGGGCCTCCTGCAACAGCCAGGCTCCGGAAATCTCCCCGCCTGCCCGGATGCACACCGTCCATTCCCCGGAGGACAATGCCAGCCCTGCCGCCTGAAGGGATTTTCCGCCGGTTCCTTCTGCCAAAGAGCCCTTCCCGACCGTTCCTTCTGCCGAAACAGCCCTTCCTCCAGAGCCTTCTGCCAGAGAGCCCTTCCCGACCGTTCCTTCTGCCAAAGAGCCCTTCCCGGCAGCTCCTTCGCCAGAGCCCTCTGCCGAAGGAAGCACCAGGCCGCCATCCTCGCCAAAGGAGAAGGAGAGCTGGCCGCCGGTCCCTCCGTCCGCCTCTGCCCCTTCTTCCGGCGTCTCCTCCAGGCTCTCTTCCCCGCCTTCCGCCTCTGCGGCCAGAAGCTGCAGGCCCAGAACCACGCCAGCGGGAAGCTTCGCCGCCCGCCTCAGCCACATCTCCCCATCCTTCCGGCTCTCCACTACGGTGAAATGCTCCTCTGCCCGTTCCGGATCCAGCTCCTTCTTCTGGAACCGGCCAAGGATGGATCGGAAGCCCATCCGCTTCATAAACTGGTAAGCCTCCTGGGTATAAAGGTCTGTAATCCTCCCATCCTCATAAGAGAATTCAATCCCGCAGTCAATGCAGATCCGGGCTAAATCCTTGCTCATCTGAGCCATATCATAATGCTCCTCCAGGGCCTTCTTCGCCCTAGGAGGCCGAATCTCCTCCAGGTGGGCATGGGCATTCTCGATGCTTCCATAGGCGGTAATGATGGCTGTGGCCGTCTTCTCCCCGATAGAGGGAACACCGGGGATATTATCCGAGGCATCCCCCATCAGGGCCTTCACATCGATAAATTCCTCTGGGGTCACCTGATATTCCCGCTTCACATCCTCAGGATAATAGTCGTGAACCTCGGTCACACCCCGGCTTGTTTTGGGAATACGGATCTTAATCCGCTCATCCGCCAGCTGCAAAAGATCCCGGTCCCCGGAGAGCACTGACACCTCTAACCCCTTCGCCTGCCCCCTTTTCGCCACGGTACCCAGGATATCATCCGCCTCATATCCGGCCATGGTAAGCACCGGAATCTTCATAGCCCCAAGGGCCTCCTTGATAAGGGGAACCTGCTCTAAAAGCTCCCCGGGCATGGGCTTCCTGGTACCCTTGTACCCTTCATACATCTTATGGCGGAAGGTTGGCTCCTTTAAGTCAAAGGCCACCGCCAGATACTCCGGCTTCTCCTCATCCAGAATCTTAAACATAATATTCAAAAAACCATAAACCGCGTTTGTATGAAGCCCCTCCGAATTAGTCAAATCCGGCACTCCATAAAAAGCGCGGTTTAAAATGCTGTGTCCATCAATTAATACCAGTTTTTCCATAGACTGTCCTTTCTTAGAAGATCTGCCGTTACTATTCACAGCTAGTGTCTTGGCTGAATATAATACAGACTTCAGGGGCGGATCCAGATACGAAGCTGCAGCAGTATCGTGGACAAAAGCCCCATACCTGCCAATGTATTCACTGCATAATAAATAATTTTCATCAGCCGGTACATGTGCACCTGCTGGTAGGAAGCCTCCAGAACCTGCTCCAGCTCTCCTTTTATATTATAATTGCCTGTCTCCTCCTCCAGGTGCCGCAGTCCGGCTGCCACCGTAAAGTAAATCTCCAGCTCCTCCTGGCAGCCAGGGCAGGACTCCACATGCTCCAGAAACTCCTCCAGCACCGGCTCCGGCAGTTCATCTTCAATGTAAGGCGTGACCAGACGTTCGGCATCACGGCAGTTCATTCCAGCACCTCCTTTGGATTTAAAACCATTCCTGTTCACAACCCCGCTAGGCTATGAACCGTCACTTACATGCGAGTGTCTTGACTGAATATAATCCAGTCAAGACACTAACTCGATCATACACGAAGCAGACAGCTAATACATCTCCCTACTCCGCCACCAGCCAGCTCTCCCCCGTCTCATAATCGATCCCGATCCCCGGTTGTACATTATAGGCATAGATGAAGAAGCAAACCCCTTCCCCCTCATCCTCCACCGACCTCCCTTCCATGAAAACGCCGTCCGCCACCAGGTTATCCCCGGTAAATACCGGGGTCACCCGGTACATTACATGATTCCCGGTTTCCTTCACATACTCTGCCACCAGATTTTCGAAGGGAAGCATCCCGTCTACATTCAGATAGCGGGTGCCGGTGATAAGATTTTTCTCATTGGCATTCTCCCCGGTAAGCTGGAAGCCGATCAGGTGGCACCGGTTATACAGCTGATTCCCGTCCACGATATCATACTTGGCTGTCTGCCAGCCAGTGGGCTTTACCGAGCTGATGGAGCCCCGCTTTTCTGTGGGCATCAGATCCTGACCCACGCTGGCAAAGGCCGGGCCGCATCGGCCCAGGGCGTCCAGAGGACTGTAGTACTCAAAGGACTGGGCTGTTATCTCCTCCTCTGTAAATAAGGGCTGATTCCCGTTCACCAGGACTGCAGCCTCCCCGGAATATTCCGGGATGTTTTCTATATCCGGCCAGCTCTCCAGCCCTGCAAGGGGGCTGCCGGCCTCTCCATTCCCCAGGCTTTTCCCAGCCTCCTGCCCCCAGCCGGCTCCGCCCTGTCCTTCTCCCCCGTCTTCCAGATATCCCTGGAAGGCTTCTCCGGTCAGCTGCTCCATCACAGGTATCAGCTGATCCAGAAGGGGGGAATGGATCACCGACTGGATCCCGATTAAAACCGCCAGAATCACACCGAGGATCACCGGGGTGCGCTTTTTATTTTTATGGTTTATGCGCTTGTGATTGGAATCTGTCTTCTTTGGCATAAAAGCCTCCTCTGTGCTTGTCCTATCCAAAAAGGACAAGCTTTATTTCTGTCCGCAATCTGACGACTGCGGATAGGTGTTCCACAGCCGCCAGACTGCGGATAAGTGTTCCACAGCCGCCAGACTGCGGATAAGCGTTCCACAGCCGCCAGACTGCGGATAAGCGTTCCACAGCCGCCAGACTGCGGATAGGTGTTCCACAGCCGTCAGACTGCGGATAGGTGTTCCACAGCCACCAGACTGCGGATAAATGTTCCACAGCCGTCAGACTGCAGATAAGTGTTCCACAGCCGCCAGTAATACGCAGGAAAAGAAAAAACCGTGGAATCTTTGCTTCTTCCACGGTTTTCGCCCCTGCCAAGGAGTGCCGGCTGCGGGACTTGAACCCGCACGATGTTGCCATCAATGGATTTTGAGTCCACCTCGTCTGCCATTCCGACAAGCCGGCTGACTACTGTATGCAAGATCAGGCCTTCCATCCATGGAAAGCTGCTGCTTCACAGCAAATCGACAAGTAGTATCATAGCATAAAATCACGGCTTTGGCAAGTGTTTTTTATCCCCTCACCCGAAACCTTCTCTCCTCCGCCTCCGGGATCACCTCCTGCTCCATCTTCTCGATGGAGATAAACCGATCCTCTGAAAGCCTCTGGAGCATCCGGTCAATGCTTCCCGGATCCCCCTGGACCTCCATCTCCACTCTCCCATCCCAGAGATTCTCCACCCAGCCGGTCAGGGACAGATCCCTGGCCAGGAACATGGCTTTATAGCGGAAGCCCACTCCCTGCACCCTGCCTTCAAAATATATATGTTTTCGGATCATACCAGGCCTCCTTATTAAAACCGGAAATAGATAAATGGATTATAGGTATTATTCACCAGCAGCATAATGGACAGCCACATCACCGCCATATATCCGGCCATTCCCACAAAGGAAATCCTTCCCTGGGACGCCAGGCGGATTCCCCTCCACTGCAGCACCCTTTGAAGGATTCCGCTTCCCAGGATCCCAAGCACCGTCAGCAGCCCCACCTTCAGATTCACAAAGCGCTCTGCCAAAAGCACTGCCTCATGGGGCATAAACAGATAGCGGATATACTCCATCCCATAGGTGAGAGTAGGCGCCCGGAACAGGATCCAGCCGATTAGCACCACAAACAGAGTATAGATGTGCTCCGGGATGTTCCATTTGCCCCTTCCCATCCATTTTCCAAGGAAGCACCGCTCTAAAATATTAAAGAATCCGTGGTAAAGCCCCCACAGGATAAAGGTCCAGCCAGCTCCGTGCCAGATGCCGGTGAGAAAGAAGACGGTAACCAGATTTACATAGGTGCGGACGCTGCCCCTCCGGTTCCCTCCCAGAGGGATATAGACATACTCCCGGAACCAGCTGGACAGGGATATATGCCATCTCCGCCAGAAGTCCCGGATGGAAACCGCGGTGTAGGGCAGGTTGAAATTCTCCTGGAAGGTAAAGCCGAACATTTTCCCCAGGCCGATGGCCATATCCGAATAGCCGGAAAAGTCAAAGTAGATCTGCAGCATGTAGAGAATTGCCGTGATCCAGAGGAGGGGCCGGGATATATCCACCGGCTGATAGTCGAAAACACTGTCCACCACCTGGGCAAAGGTATTGGACAAAATCACCTTTTTCCCCAGGCCTGTGATAAAACGCTTGATGCCGTAGGAGAAATCCTGGATGGTAACACTCCGCTCCTGAATCTGCTGCTCAATATCATGATATTTCACAATAGGCCCCGCGATCAGCTGGGGGAAAAAGGCGATGTAGAGCATCATGTAAAGGAGGTTCTTCTGGGCCCGGTTCTCCCCCCGGTAAACATCCGCCACATAGGACAGGGCCTGGAAAGTGTAAAAGGAAATGCCGATGGGCAGGGCTACGGTTTTAACAGACAGCTGAAGGCCTGTATTCCCTGCCAGCTGGTTCCAGATCTCCACAAGGAAATTAAAGTATTTAAAGTAGCCCAGAAGCAAAAGATTTGCTGCCACACAGACAGCCATCAAAAGCCCCTTTTTCCTTCCGCTCTCGATGAAAAGGCCGAAGCTGTAGTTCAGCACCACGGAAAGCAGCATGAGGAAAATGTATTTTGGCTCTCCCCATCCATAGAAAAACAGGCTGAACACCACCAGAAGGAAATTGCGGATATCCAGGTGCAGCCTGGCCGGCAGGCCGGGCATGGGAAGATAATAGCAGAAAAGAATCACTGGGAAAAGCACCCATAAAAATAAAATTGAACTAAATACCATGGCGATTGTCACCTCTCCTTTATCCCTGAATGTCCTTCGGAAGCCTCCTTCATCCGGATCCCTTAAGGACCTCTGGAATATGCTCCAGATACCGCTGATTCCGCTCTACATTCAGATACACGAAATCATCCACCGGGTACTCCTCGAACAACTCCGGGGTATAGGCGTCAAAGGTCACAAATATGGTATTCCGGTACAGCTTGGGCAGGTAAGGCTTTAAGCCGTGAGTAAAGGAATCCCCCAGCACCAGAAGGGTCCGGTCATTGGGCGAGTCAGACTGGAACACTTCAAAGCCGATGGTATCATCGGCCTCCACGCTCTCCACCGTAATCTCCGGCAGATATCCCTCGACCGTATAGGTTACATCATCCCCAAATTCATTTACCATATTCAGCATTCCCGCCAGGTCTCCGGAGGCGGGCGGCCCCTGGATTAGCTCCACCTCCTCAAGGGGCACTTGGCTGCCCACCAGGGCTTTCCCTATCTGCTGGCTGGCAATATAAGCGCCCACTGGATTCCAGTGGGTGTCGTACTTATAGTAAACCTGGTAATCATGGGCGTAGCCGGTTAATGAATCCCTCAGATCCTCCACTGGAAGCCCTGCCTCCTCCAGCTTGGGAAGCAGGGCCTCCAGGCGGGATTCCTCCCCGTACACCCGGATTTTTTCCGGCATATACTGGCCGTAGATGGTCTCCTTATTGGGAGCCTGGAAGAGGAAAAACCGGATCCCCTGCCGGTTTATCTCCTGAGAAACCGTCTGGATATCAGCGATGATTTCTTCCCGCTGGGCAGCGGTGTAGAGATTCACATGCTGATAATCCGCCAGGGCGTCCTCCCCCTCCACCTCCACTGTATAAAAGAGCCAGTTGTCCTTCCCGATGGTAACCGGCCCCACCGAGGTGAGGCCGAAGAACCGGGTTTCCAGCTTGGTATTCAGCTTGACAAAGTAATTTTTAAATGGCGCGTGGTCATTAAAATACGCCTCGAACTCTGCCGGGATGCTGGTAAAGTTCTCCATGGACAGCTCCGGAAATGGAGCCAGCGTCCTGTTTTCATAATTCTCTGTATCAATGTAATCCTTCACCAGGGGATAAAGCAGGGCTGGCGCTGCCAGGCTCAGGATAAATAGTGTGATAAAGATTTTTTGCTTCATATTTCCACCCTTATGTGAATGGCAGATGCCACTCCGGTTACTGTTTTTGTGTTCCTTCTCACCGGACACATAGGGAAATTATAATTCATTACTATCAGAAATGCAACTATTATTACAAGGGCCGTGGCATCCGCTGCAGCCCCCGCAGGAGGCGCAGCTTTTTCCGGACTTTTTCGCCCTCCGGATACTTCTCGCTGCCAGAAATACCATCAGGCAGAGAAGCAATGCCGTCACAATGGTCCCCAGATTCTGTATCAGCCACATCTGGCTCATCTCCTTTCTGTCATGGATTGCAGTCTGCTGCCCGCAGCGGCAGATTCTATCATACAGGATTTTTCACCTGCTGTCCATAGGGGATGGACGCCTTCTTTTTCGCCGGCCGGACAAGCAGATATATAAAGCCTGCTATCAGCGCTGCTGCCGCCACAACCCCCGGGCCGAAGGCTCCGGTCAGGATAAAGGTTCCCATCTGATAGATGCACAGGGAGACGGCATACGCCAGGGCCGTCTGGTAGCCGATGGCAAACCAGGTCCATTTCCCATGATTCATCTCCCGCTTGATGGCGCCGATGGCTGCAAAGCAGGGGGCGCAAAGCAGGTTAAAGGTGAGGAAGGAGTAGGCGGCGGCTGCGCTGTAGCTGCCTGCCAGGGTGCCCCAGATCTCCTGTCCGTCCTCCGCCACCTCTGCAAAGCCGAAGAGGATTCCCAGGGTTCCCACTACATTTTCCTTAGCCACCAGCCCGGTGATGGCTGCCACCGTCATCCTCCAGTCACCCCAGCCAAGGGGTGTAACGATCCAGGCAAGGAGGGAGCCCAGGCCGGCTAACAGCCCCTGGCTTAAGTCCTCCACCATGCCAAACCTCCCGTCCACAAAGCCGAAGGAGGAGGTAAACCACACAAAGATGGTGGACAAAAGAATTACGCTCCCCGCCTTTTTGATAAAGGACCAGCCTCTCTCCCACATGCTGCGGAGCACATTGGTTACCGTGGGCATGTGATAGGCCGGAAGCTCCATCACAAAGGGAGCCGGATCTCCGGCAAACATGGCGGTTTTCTTTAAGATGATCCCGGAGCAGATAATGGCTGCGATTCCCACAAAATAGGCGCTGGGGGCCACCCAGGAGGCTCCCTGGAAAAGAGCGCCTGCAATCAGCGCGATGATGGGAAGCTTTGCCCCGCAGGGGATAAAGGTGGTGGTCATAATGGTCATCTTCCGGTCCCGGTCATTCTCAATGGTGCGGGAGGCCATGATCCCCGGAACGCCGCATCCCGTTCCGATGAGCATAGGAATAAAGGATTTCCCGGACAGGCCGAACTTGCGGAAAATCCGATCCATAATAAAGGCAATCCTGGCCATGTACCCGCAGGCCTCCAGAAAGGCCAGGAAGAGGAATAGCACCAGCATCTGGGGCACAAATCCCAGAACCGCGCCCACGCCGGCCACGATCCCGTCCAGAATCAGGCCCTGAAGCCAGTCTGCACAGCCAATCGCTGTGAGTGCGCCCTCGATGGCCGGGGGAAGGATCTCGCCGAACAGCACATCATTGGTCCAGTCGGTCACAAAAGTGCCCACCGTCGTAACGGAAACATAGTACACCAGCCACATCACAGCCGCGAAAATCGGCAGGGCGAGAATCCGGTTGGTAACCACCCGGTCGATCCGGTCTGAGATGGTCATCTGGTTCTCCCTGGCCCGGATGCAGCTGTCATGGATGATGGTTGAAATATAGCCATACCGTTCATTCGTGATGATGCTCTCCCCGTCGTCCTCCATGGACTCCTCCAGCCCCTGCACCAGGGCTTCCACATCCGGCGCGGATGGCATGGCGCTGCGGATCCTCTCATCCCGCTCCAGCAGCTTGATTGCGTAAAACCGCTTCTGCTCCGGGGGAATGCTCCCGTCCAAAAGGTCCTCGATGGCCTTCAGGCAGTCCTCCACCTCCTGGGCGAAATGATGGACCGGAGGATGGGCGCGCCCCTCCTTTGCCGCTGTCACCGCTTTCTCTGCCGCCTGGGCGATCCCGGTGCCCTTTAAGGCGGAGATCTCCACCACCTCACAGCCTAAGTCCCGGCTCAGATTTTCGATGTGGATCTGATCCCCTCTCTTTTTCACCACATCCATCATATTCACCGCCATAACCACCGGGATCCCCAGCTCCATCAGCTGGGTGGACAGGTAAAGGTTCCGCTCCAGATTAGTACCGTCCACTATATTTAAGATAGCGTCCGGACGCTGGGTAATCAGGTAATCCCTGGCTACCACCTCCTCCAGGGTATAGGGAGATAAGGAATAAATCCCCGGAAGGTCCATAATCACCACATCCTTGTGGCCTGAGAGCTTCCCTTCCTTTTTCTCCACCGTTACGCCAGGCCAGTTGCCCACAAACTGATTTGAACCGGTTAATGCATTAAACAGGGTGGTTTTCCCGCTGTTTGGATTTCCGGCTAATGCAATCTTCACTGACATTTCCAATTCCTCCTGCTTTTCATATATCCTGCTTACCGCCGCCCTTTCAGACAGTTTCAGTTAGTATAACCTAACCCCCATACAAAATAAACTACTCTACCTCTACCATCTGTGCGTCCGCCTTGCGCAGGGACAGCTCATAGCCTCTTACCGTCACCTCCACCGGATCCCCTAAGGGAGCCACCTTCCGGACATACACATCCGTCCCTTTTGTAATGCCCATATCCATGATCCGGCGCCGCACTGCGCCCTCTCCGTGAAGCTTTACCACCTTCACTGATGTCCTGCAGCCTGCATCCTTTAATGTCTTCATAACAGCCTCTCCTTTTATATGTAGATTTTATTCGCCATCTCCCGGCTCACAGCCACCCTGGACTCCTTAATATTCACAATCAGGTTCCCGCTGATCTGGGAAACCACCGTCACAGCCGAGCCGGTCACAAATCCAAGGCTCTCCAGGAACCTGCGGGTCTCCTCTCTGCCTCCTATCCTTTTAATCTGATTCCTTTCCCCTGTCCTTGCCATAGTCAAAGGCATCATCACCACTCCTCTCCTCTGGTTAGTTCTGTATAACTCTTACCCAGACAGAATCATACCACACTTTTTAGTTAGTGTCAACTAATCTTTTTGGAATTTTAAAACAGGAATTTTTAAAACAGGAATTTTAAAATTTTGTAAGCTTTTCTTCAAATCTTATCCATTATTTTCTGCTAGTATAAAGATATATTTTTTTGCTTCTGTAAACCTTCCTGCGCCAAATTTTCCTGCGCCGCTGACGCGGCGCGCCACCGTTGCAGGAAAACATACCTTTCAAAAAACAAAAGAGGAGAATACTATGACAAACCGCAATATTATCATCGGAGCCGTCCTGTCTGGCGTGGTGATCCTGGGCGCTGTGGTGGCAGTGGCATGCTCCAGTATGGAAACCCCGGATAAGATCGACCTAACCTCCGCCCACACCACTGCCGCTGAAACTACAAAAGCCCCAGAGGATGAGACCTCTGAGGCTGAGCCCCAGCCCCCGCAGGAGACTGGCATTACCCTGATTACAGGGGAGAATCTTTCTTATGAGATTGCCACCTACACGAAGGATACCATTTCCATCCAGTACCCGGTTCTGTCGAATGCAGGCAGCCAGGAGGCGCAGATCAATCAGCTGTTAAAGGAGAACGCCCTCTCCCTCCTGAAGGCGTATGACACAGAGGGTGGGAATACCTCCATCACTGTCAAATGCCAGGTTCCCACGCTCACCAAAAAGCGGGCCACTGCTATCTACACCGGGACCGTCTCCGTAAAGGGCGCAGCCCATCCGGTGAATCTTTTTTACACCAACACAGTGGATCTGAGCGCCTGTAAGGATCTGGGCCTTAAGGATTTTACCGATCCCTATACCATGGCCGGCTACGTGCTCAGCGATGATGTCCAGTTTGAAGGCATCTCAGGGAGCCAGCTGTCCGCTGTGCTAGAGGAGCGGAAGCAGATGGAGCTTTCCTACTACACCCAGATCTTTGAGGAGGCTGACTTCCCCTTCGATGCTTCCCAGACCTGGCCCTCCTCCTTCTGCTATGAGAAGCAGGGCGAGATCTACTTCTCCATCCCTGTTTCCCACGCTGCAGGAGATTACGCCATCGTGAAATTCATCCCTGAGACAAAGTAAACCTTTATGCGCCGCTGGCGCGGCGCACCGCCAGGGCATAGAAGCCGATATGTTTACTCACGGGTTTCCTTTGCCGCCACTTCCCCCTGCTTCTTATAGATGGAGGAGGGGGCCACACAGCCCCGCACGCTGGATAATGGATAGATATTGCTGTTCTTTCCTATCACAGTGCCGGGATTCAGCACAGAGCCGCAGCCTACCTCTACCCCGTCGCCCAGGATGGCGCCTACCTTCTTCAGTCCGGTCTCGATATCTCCGTCCAGCGCATGGATCTTTACCAGGGTTTTATCGGATTTTACATTAGAGGTCACGGCGCCGGCGCCCATGTGGGACTTATAGCCCAGGATGGAGTCCCCCACATAGTTATAATGAGGCGTTTGAACCTTGTTAAAAAGAATCGCATTTTTCAGCTCGCAGGAATTTCCAACCACCGCGCCCTCTCCGATGATGGTATTCCCTCGCAGGAAGGCGCTGTGGCGGATGTCCGCCCCTGCGCAGATAATCGCCGGGCCGGTCATCAGAACCGTGCGGGCGATGGTTGCGCTTTTATGAATCCAGATATTTTCCCCCAGCTTCTCATACTCCTCCTCCGGCAGATGCTTCCCTATGGAAAGAATGCATTTCTTAATGTAGGGAAGCACCTCCCAGGGATAGGTATACATCTGGAATAGCCTGGCCGCAATGGTCTGGGTTAAGTCAAATAGTTCTGTGTTCTTCATTTCTTCCTGTCTCATCATGTCTTTTCTCCTTTTCCTTAACGTCCTGATATACTTAAGCCTGCTCCTTCGGCCGCGTCTTCCCACTCCCTTTATAATGGATCGCCGCCGCATCAAAGCTTGGCCGGAGGGAATAGCCATTATTCAGGTTCTTCACTCCCAGAGTCCGGCCTGCCACAAAGCGGTTCAGCTTCTCCATATACTCCTCTGAGGTAATGGTTCCCTCTGCCACGTAGTTCAGCCCCTTTTCCCAGCTGGCGGTCAGCTCCGGATTCAGCAGCTGGCGGATGGATGCATTCACCACCTCATAGATCATCTCCCCAAGCAGGGTGGGGGTGATCACCTGGGTCTTTTTATTTAACTCTAAATATTGAATGTTCACTAATTTCTTTAAAATCTCCGCCCGGGTGGCGCTGGTGCCGATGCCGCTTCCCTTGATCTGGGCCCGCAGCTCCTCATCCTCTATCAGCTGGCCTGCATTCTCCATGGCCAGAATCATGGAGCCGGAGGAATACCGCTTCGGCGGCGAGGTCTCCCCCTCCCGGATGGAAAATCCCAGCACTGGAAGGATGGCCTCCCTTTTCAGCTCCTTAAGAAGGGCCAGGAATGCCGGGTTATCGGAGTCCTTTTTATTTTCCCTGTCATTCTCGCCCCCATCGCCGCCCTCGCCTTCGGGAGGCTTAGCGCCCTCCTCCGGCTTTTCTTCCTTCTTACCATAGTTTATGTCAGCTACCTTTAAATATCCCGGCTCCAGCAAAATTTTAAAATTTGCGAAAAAGTGCTCCTTCTCCCGCTCTAAGTCCAGAGAATACTTCTGGTACACAGCCGCCGGGTAAAAAATACTTAAAAACCGCCGGCAGATCACCTGGTAAATCCTTTCCTGGAGAGGCTTCAGGCTGCGAAGAGCCCCAAGGCCCTGGCCCGTGGGAATGATAGCGTAATGGTCCGTGATCTGCTTATCATTCACATACCGGGTCTTCCCGATCCCCTTCCAGAGTCCCAAGCTCAAGGCCTCCTCCGCAAATCCGGCCATGGGGCCATAGCCCTTAAGCCCTCCCAGGTTCCTCCCGATCTCCTTAGCCACTGCCGAGGAAAGCACTCTGGCATCGGTCCTTGGATAGGTTACCAGCTTTTTCTCATAAAGCTCCTGAACCACCTTTAAGGTCTCGTCCGGGCTGATCTTAAACATCTTGGAGCAGTCGTTCTGAAGCTCCGCCAGATTATACAGAAGAGGCGGATTCTTGGTCTCCTTCTTGGTCTCCTTTTTCACCAGGCGGGCGGTGAGCGGCGGATTCTCCTCCAGAAGCTGAATTAAATTCTCCGCATCCTTTCTTTCCTTAAATCCATTCTCCTTATACAAGGCCGGCGTCTGAAAATACCGGGAGCCCTCCACTGCCTTCCATTCCCCGTGAAAGGAAAACTCTCCCAGCCCAAAGGATCCCACCACCCGGTAAAAGGGGGTTTTCACAAAATCCCGGATCTCCCGCTCCCGGCGCACTGCCATCCCCAGGACACAGGTCATCACCCGTCCCACGGAAACCACCGTGGAGCGGGTCTTCAGGTAGCTGGAAAGCACCGGGCCATACTTTAAGGTAAGGACGCGGGAAAAGTTAATTCCCATCAGATAGTCCTCCTTGGCCCTGAGATAGGCGGAATCGCTTAAGTTATCATAGGCAGACAAATCCTTTGCCTCCCGGATGCCTCTCAGAATCTCCTCCTCTGTCTGAGAATCAATCCATACTCTCTTCTGGGTCTTTCCCTTCACCCCTGCCATCTGGGCCACCAGACGGTAGATGTACTCTCCCTCCCGCCCGGAGTCTGTGCACACATAGATCACATCCACGTCCTCCCGGTTTAAGAGGCCGGATACAATCTCAAACTGCTTCTTCACCCCGTCGATCACCTGATACTTAAAATCCCTGGGGAGGAAAGGAATGGTTTCCATGCTCCACCGCTTCAGCGCCGGATCATAGGCATCCGGATAGCTCATGGTGATGAGATGCCCCACACACCAGGTCACAATCCCCTCCTCCGACTCCATAAAGCCCTCCCGCCGTCTTCCCCGGAGCTTCAAAGCCTCCGCAAACTGCTGGGCCACACTGGGCTTCTCTGCAATATATAATGCTTTCACATCCATTCCTTTCTACATCTATGAGCGTAAGCCGGCGCGGCGCGCTTTCACAATAACGAAAGTCGGCCCTTCGGTCTGGCTGTGATCACCAACCGAAAGGCCAAACAGATCATTCCATGGATTCTCTCGTAAACCGGTATACGGTGGTTGTCTGATACTCCTCCCCGGCAGGAAGGATGGGGGACGGAAACTCCGGCCGATTCACCCCGTCCGGGTAATACTGGGTTTCAAAGCAGTACCCGTGGCGGGGGCCATAAACCGCGCCTTCCTTGCCTTTGGTGCCCTCCGTCAGGAAATTCGCCGTATAGAACTGAATGCCCGGAAGATCCGTATACACCTCCATCCTGCGGCCGGATTCCGGATCATAAGCCCTGGCACACAAAGCCAGCTGTCCCTTTTCATGATTCAATACCCAGTTATGGTCGTAGCCGCCTCCTATCAGCAGCTGTGGAAAATCCTGTCCGATATCTCTGCCGATGGCTTTCATTTCCGTAAAGTCCATAGGCGTCCCCTTCACCGAAAGGACAGAGCCGTCTGGAATCTGTACCCCGTCCACTGGCGTGTATTGATCCGCGTCAATCCACACCTGCTGGCTCAGCGCCAAACCGCTGTTATGCCCTGCCAGGTTAAAATAGCTGTGGTTCGTAAAATTAGCCACTGTATCCTGGTCCGAAACCATATGATATTCAATGGACACTGCGTCGTCATCAGTCAATGTGTAGCTGATGGTAATCTGCGCATTCCCAGGATACCCCTGATCCCCATCCGGGCTGGAAAGAGAAAAGGAAATCCGGCTTCCGATATCACCCTCGTCCAGCTCCACCTCCCAGATGCGGATCGCATAAAAGTTCGGTCCGCTGTGAAGATTATTGGGCCCGTTATTAGCAGATAGCTCATACTGCGTTCCATTCAGTGTAAACCTGGCGCCGCCGATCCGATTTGCATTTCTTCCCACAAGCTCGCCTAAGTGGGGCGTATTCGCCAGATACCCCTCTACAGTATCATACCCGAGAACAACATCCGCCAGCTCCCCATCCTGATCCGGAACCATCATGGAAACCCAGCTTCCTCCCAAATTGGTAAAGGAAGCGCTGATTCCATTTCTGTTGGTCAGGGTATATAAATCCACCTGTCTCCCATCCGGCATCTCGCCGAAGCGTTCTACTTTGATTGCCATATGTAATCCTCCTGCTTATTCCTCTGTTAACGCGCTTCTTCACCGATTATAACCCAATAGGAAGGTTCTGGCAACCTGAAAATTTTCTGCCTGTGCAGCTGCCATCCTATGATTTGCCTGCAGCAGGGGTTTTGATTGCAATGCAGAGGGCGTTTGGGTTAGGATCTGCACACGCGGAATATTTACGAGCTTTTCTTTATCCTCCAGCTGCGGTAGCAAAAGATAAGATAGCCCAGCTTACAGTTAAACAACAAACTGCAGGGATAGCCCTTCATAAAATTCGCCCGGAATCCATCCTTAGTGAGAAGGTTTTCCTTGTCAAACTCACATTCCGTCTCTACCCGGAACAGCCGGCTTACCCTCTGGAACAGCAGGTCAAAGATCTGGAGCGCTTCTTCATCCGACATATCCTTCCTGCTCTCCGGCTGGCCGCCGGTCTGCCGGTTGATCCCGCGAAACATCAGCGATTCCTCCATTCCTATAAGAATCTGTACCCGGGCGCTATTCTCCGTGTCATAGCACCGGTGGCAGTAAAATCCTTGCCCGATATTCTGCCCCTTATAGGCCTCGCTCACAAGCCTGGCCTCCGTCAGGAACAGCTCCTGGGTGGTTCGGTTCACCACCCTGGATATCACAGGGATCTGGGATGACAAATCCTGGCCCTTCCTCGCCCCTCTCCCCACAATCGCCTGATCCTCCTGCAAAATGTGCTCCTTCAGCCAGCGGCTCATAATACCCAGAAAACGCTGCACCGCCATCATGGAATAGCCAGTTGACTCTAAATCCTTTTTCATGGCAACCAGGGTTTTATCACGGAAATTATCGTGAAGCCGCTTATGCTCTGCATATCCCTTATAGCGGATGGAGCGCATATAGGCCTCCTCCTCAGAAAAATGTGTCATGGAATAGTTTTCCAAATATTTAATTCCTTCCTTGTAGGTATGCTGACTAATGCTGACATCCTCTGAAAGCTCAACCAGCTTCTGTATGATTCGAAAAAGCTTGGCATGAGCCTTATCCACAATCTCCACGCCAATATTCCACGATTCATCCCATACAATACCTTCCATTTTTCGTCCTTCCTCCTAAAATTATTGTAATGTATCTCGGATTTATCCTATCTCTCATTATAAATATCATCTCTTCTTTTGTCTACTTGCAGGTTTAAATATTTTATAAGATATTTTATAAGAAATGTGCATCCCCGGAGGGCTTTTATTCTATCGGACATACCTTCCGATAGCGCAGAAAAAGCCGCCTGCATTAAGCAGACGGCCGCTTTCTTCCTTACAGGCTTAAATTACGGCCTGCATCTTTTAAGATTTAATAGCATTTGCGCTGCCTCCGCCCGCGTTAACGTCACTGGAAGCGCATCATAGAGCGTTATCCCAAAGTACTTCTCGTAAATCTTAATCAGATCGCTGGTGGCTGTACTCTCCGGATTCACCCCGGCGTCCATCACTCCGCTTGCCACGGCCCAGCTCACACCTCTCTCATACCAGGTCGCCCCGCCTAAAGCATCCAAGCCCTCCAGCTGTGCTAATGCCGTCACCAATGTGGCACACGTCATGTGTGCAGCCGGATTAAACGTCGCCTCCGTCACACCGTGGAATAAATCCCTGGCCGTCACATAGTCGACCGCTTCCTTATACCAGGCGTCTGCCGGCACATCTGCGAACGCCCTGCTCCGATCCACGATTTTCACAGTATCACCATTCAACACCGGCACCACCATTCCGCCTTCAATCAAGGTAGAATCTTCTATTATCTGCGTAGATCCGTCCGGCTTTACCAGGACCGCTACTGTGCCTGCACCCGTAGCCGTCACTGGAACCAATATTTTCACTGGATCCGTAATCGCTGCAGCCGGATTTGTGGTGTCCCGCGGCGTCTCCTTATCTGTATGAATTGTTATGGGCATGGCCTTCGTTATATCATTCGTCACCTGCACAGGAGCTATAGGCAGCATCGTCGCCTTATCTTCCCGCTGCGCCGCCTCTGGTGTCTGCTTCGGCAGCTCAACCTCCAGCCGCATCGCCCCCGCCCCATCTGTCGTGGTCACTACTACGGTTCCGTCCGACCATTTGGCAGTCTCAACCTTCTCCCCCGCCTCATTCGTCATCGTATTCGTTGAAATTACCTTGTTAACACCTTCTCCTGTACTGCTTGAAGACTCTTGTGAGCTGCTTCCATGAGAACCGCCTCCCGAAGAGCTGCTTCCTGAGGAGCTGCCTCCTGAAGAACCGCTTCCATGGGAACCACCTCCTGAGGAACCGCTTCCTGAGGAGCCACTGGAGCCGCCTGAGCTGCCGCCGGTATTGCCTCCGGAGGTGCTTCCGTTATTCCCAGTATCTCCCGGCTTTTGGCCATCGTCAGGATTTACCGGATCCTTATCTCCATCCTCAGAGCCGCCTGGTTTACTTGGATCCGCCGACAATACTATGCCACAGATATCACAGCTCCCATCACCGTCTTTATCCACATGGTCACAGGTCACAAACTCTCCCGGATCCCCCGGAATCTCTGCAAAAGGATCATCAAAGTCTACGTTGAAATTCACCTTCACCTGATCCTTCAAGCCAGCATAGTTCAAGGCTGACAGTCCGCCATTGGTCCCCCATTCACCTGACGTTCCTCCAAAGTCTATGGTCTGCAATACGCTGCATCCCGCAAAGGGTGAACCGCTGTCGCCCATTCCATCCACTCGTACTCCCTTAGGAATATACAGATAGGTTAAGGCCGTATAGCAATTTGCAAACATACCCGAGCTTATCCTGTCTGCCTTCAACGGCAAGGTTACATCTGACAACTTCCAGCACTTGGAAAACAGATCATCTCCCAGCGATACGCTCTGCTCTCCCGGCGCAAATCGCACCTGCACTAAGTTCTTACACTCCATGAACGCGCCTGCACCCACAGAGGTGACGCTGGCCGGAAAATCAAGATACGCGATCCCGCAATTTCGGAAGGCGTTCACGCCAATGCTCTGCACGCCCTCATAGAATGTTGCTGACTTCAAATCCGGACAATTATAAAGCGCTTCCGCTCCAATTTCCTTTACACTTCCAGGCACCGTGATCCCTGTCAAGCCCGACTCTGCAAAGGCTGCCTCTCCGATGCCCGTAACTGTCTCCGGAATCTGCACACCCATGACCGGGCTCTGATAGAAAGCATAATTTCCTACATTTTCCACTCCATTCTCAATCACCACCTGGTTAATCTTGTCATCATACGGCTCCCAGGTTGGACGGTTGCTCTTGGTATAGTCTGGCATCACGCCATTCCCGGAGATCGTCAGCGTCCCTCCATTGGTCAGTGTCCAGCTTAGGCTGCCTTCCTTTCCGCTCTGGGAGACCTCCTCCGCGTCCTGCGCCTCCGAATACCCTGCCGGGTAGCGGGTCACAATAAAATTCGCATTCAAAACCTCCGGCTTGCTCATGGACCGTCCCCAATGCACGCTCTTATTGTAATTCCCCTCAGCAACCGTCACTCCGCTGGAGCCTGCTCTAAGTACAATCACAAAGTGGTTGTTATTAACCCGCAGAATGTCTCCCACCTTCACGTCTTCATACTTGAAGCCTCCTCTGTCAATGGTCCTTGCCGGAAGATCCCCAAAGGCCTCATCGCTCAGCATGAAGACAAATGCCGCACAGCCCACTCCAAGGCTCGCTCCTTTTACCGGGCCGCCCTGAAAGCGGTAGTATTTCCCCCATTCTCCCTCATTCCCAAAGGGCTGAAAATTCGTCCAGGTCATCCCTTCATAAAGCTCTTCCTTCATGCCAGTCATGGCTTCATAGGCTCCATCATAGGTGGGGCAAATCCCGGACGCCCTTGACAGACCGAACAGCTGGTTTGTTAAGTCATCCCCTTCTTCGGCTTCCATCAAAACCGGCGCCTTGTCAGACCAAACCCAGACAAAGTTCTCTGGAGCCTCGCCCTGGAGAACGTCATCCAGATCCTCATCCTCAAGGTCGTCTTCCAGATCCTCTCCCAGGTCTTCATCCTCAGAGCCGTCTTCCAGATCCTCTCCCAGGTCTTCATCCTCAAAGCCGTCTTCCAGATCCTCTCCCAGATCTTTATCCTCAAAACCGTCTTTCAGATCCTCTCCCAGATCTTTATCCTCAAAATCGTCTTCCAGATCCTCTCCCAGGTCTTTATCCTCAAAGCTGTCTTCCAGATCTCCATCCCCAGCCCCTGGCTTCTGAGCATTGGAAGGTGTAGCAGCCTTCTCTACCTTCTCCAAAGCCATCTGATCCGGCAATTCAACCGCGGTAACCGGGCACACATTCGAAAAGGTCACCGCAATCGTCAGCATCACCGCTAATATCCAGTTCCTTCGTTTTTTTCGTTCCATTTCTTTAAACCTCCTGTTCTATATATAATATATATCACAGCCATTGGTTGCAATCAATCTTCAAAAACAAGAAGATTCATCCCGCCCGCAGACGCGTCCCTGCTTAAGCATTTATAGGAACGATTGAATTTCATACTAAATAGCTCTGCCGCAAAAAAAGAAAGCATCGAAATAAAGCCTGGCAGGCATCTCCTGAGAAATGCCCTGCCAGGCTTTAACCATTTGTTACTGTTTATTTGTAATATATCCCTGAGCGGTGAGAAGCTCTGCGCAAAGCAGTGCACCACCGGCAGCGCCCCGTACCGTATTGTGGGAGAGGCCCACAAACTTCCAGTCAAAAAGGGTGTCCCTGCGGAGACGTCCCACAGAGATGCCCATCCCATACTCAAAGTCCACATCCAGGGAAACCTGAGGACGGTTATCCTCCTCCAGATACTGGATAAACTGCTTCGGGGCGCTGGGAAGCTTTAGCTCCTGGGGAAGGCCGGAGAATGCCCGAAGCTTCTCAATCAGCTCCTCCTTCTCCGGCTTTTTTCGGAAGTTTACAAACACAGCTGCCGTGTGGCCATTTAACACCGGAACCCGGATGCACTGACAGGTAATCTTCGGCTCAGATGCCTTAAGGATAACCCCATCCTGGACCGTTCCCCAGATCCGCAGCGGCTCCTGCTCACTTTTCTCCTCCTCGCCGCCGATATAGGGAATGATATTCCCCTCCATCTCCGGCCAGTCTTTAAAGGTTTTCCCTGCTCCGGATATGGCCTGGTAGGTGGTTGCCACTACCTCATAAGGTTCAAATTCCTTCCAGGCAGTCAGCACAGGGGCATAGCTCTGGATGGAGCAATTCGGCTTAACCGCTACAAACCCCCTCTCGGTCCCCAGACGCTTCCTCTGTGAGGGAATCACCTGAAAATGCTCCGGATTCAGCTCCGGCACCACCATAGGCACATCCGGAGTCCAGCGGTGGGCGCTGTTATTAGAAACCACCGGAGTCTCTGTCTTAGCATAAGCCTCCTCGATGGCCTTGATCTCTTCCTTGCTCATATCCACTGCGCTAAACACAAAGTCCACGCTGGCAGCGACCTTTTCCACCTCATTTACATTCATAACAACCAGCTTCTTTACAGATTCCGGCATAGGAGTGGTCATCTTCCATCGGTCTCCCACTGCCTCCTCATAGGTCTTCCCTGCAGAGCGGGGACTTGCCGCAACTGTAACAACCTCATACCAGGGATGATTCTCCAGCAGGGAAAGGAATCTCTGTCCCACCATGCCGGTCGCGCCCAGTACACCGACCTTTAACTTTTTCTCCATCGTTCCACTCTCCTATCGAAAATAAATGGTATCCTTTGGCCGCCATGGATTATGGGGCGGCATGGAATTTATCCTATACCAAAAGCGGGGAAAATGCAATAGGTATTTGCGACAAAAATCGCTATTTACTTTACTGGACATGCAGTTCCATAAACTTCAGACTCAGGTGCAGGAGCAGACGTTCTTCCCCATCAGATAAATTTAGGGAAAATAGTTCCCGAATCTTTGCCATTCGATAAAACAAGGTATTTTTATGAATAAATAAACGCTTTGCTGCCAAGGCTGGATGATCCGGGTAAGTCAGATACTCTTTTAATGTTTCGAGGAGGTGGGACTCATGCTCTTTGTCATATTCCCGGATTTTTTCCACAGCGGGATGGCAGAAATTCATGATATTGCCGTGCTGGGAGAGAATGCCTCCGATGTGCTGGCAAATATAGTCGGAATACACATGGAGACTGTGCTCTGGATGAAACTGCTGCCCAAGGCGGGAGGCGGTCAGCGCTTCGTCGTAGAATCTGCGGGTATCCATCAGGCTGTGGAAGCAGCGGCTGATAGAAGCCGTCAGGTGGTTGGCGGTCAAAAAAGTTTCCAGCTGTTCATTCTCGCGGAAGATACGCAGGGACGGGTCATTGGTTCCAATTAAAAAGATCAGATGGCCTTCATAGATGACCCAGTGGCATACAGGAAACATCACGGTCATAAACTGGGAGATCAGCCGTGCTTTTTTGTCAAAGATCGCCATGCTGTGTTCATAGACAGTCATAATGCGCAGATAATCTGTCTGAACCCAGTTTAAGCTCTGGGCTCTCCGATGAATGGTTTCCATATCGCAGAAATGGTTGTCCAGCAGTTCCGAGAGAAAAAAACTGTGCATCATGGATTTATTAGTCTGGTAAAAATCGCTTTTTTGCAGTTCCAGGGAGACAATCCGGCAGAGAAAATCAATAAATTCAAAATCCTCCTCGGAAAAGGGGTGATTGGTATCCGGTGCGGCAATATGTGCGGTTTCGATGCCATGAATGTAAACTAACGCGGTAATCCAGCCGTCCCGGGCGCCTTTATCCTTAGAATAATAAGGATAATGTGCTTCCCGGGCTTTTTCATATAATTGTGCTTTTTTCATGTCTGCAATATTCTTTTCCAACATATAACCGAGATCAATCTGGACATTTAAATCATCCCGCTCATAAATTACATTCTGGCAGGAGGCAAGGATCTTGTAGCTGGTATCCACCACTAACAGGGGATTCCCCAGAATATCATAAGCAGCGTCCACCAGAGCCTGCAGTCCCCGGTTGGCATGGAGAATCTGGATGATCTGGTACATGTGGGCGGAAAGCCTGGTTTCGCAGGTCAAAATCGCTTCAATCCGGTTTTTCAGTTCCCTGTACGCCGATTCCTGGCGGATTTCCAGAATATTCATATCAGAAAAAGGATAAGGTGCGGGCGAAATGTCCTTCAGGCAGATAAACGAAGGGGTTATCCCTTCCATACTCTGGGGCGGAAGCTGCATGAGCCTGCTGGCAGTGCAGAGGTAGAGGGTGTTGGGCTGAAGGAAACGTTCGCTTCCTAAAAAACGGCATTGATAAATTTCTTCCTCTTCCTGTCCGGAAGCGATCCAAAATATAGAAATGTCCTTTAATTTTCTTATCAGTGTTTTTAATTGCATAAATCCTCCTGAAGTGATTGTGCTATAACCCAATAGAGTAAGCTAAAATGATAGATTGCTTAGTTTTTAACACATTGTATCTGGTGATTCCATTATATATAATTGACATAGAAAAAGCAAGAAACAAAACAATTATAGGATATTTACACAGAAATAGTTTCTTGCTTCAGGTAAGTTTATCACCGGCATTGGTGATTGTGCTGCAAAATAATTTAAGGAGGAAAATCATGAGCATCCGACAGGAAATTTATGAAAAGCTGGTAGAGCGCGCCGCGCCGCTGTTCGGAAAGAAACCGGAAGAATTGACGGAAGCCACCCGTTTTGCCGAGGACTGCAGTGCCAAGTCGACCCACTACTCTCAAATTACAACCTATTTGGAGGATGAGTTTGACACGGAAATTCCCTATATGTCCTTCCGCCGACAGAAAACCATCGGCGAGGCCGTGGACTATGTATTAACAGAGTGCCTGGGAGAATCCCCAGAGGCGGAAGGAGAAGAGGCAGCGCCGGCAGATTCCCCGGTTATATCCGCCGCTCCCTCGCCTGTGCCAGCTTCGGTATCCGGGGATGCGGCAGCAGCAGAGGCCGCGGTAAGCGCAAAATCCGACCACGACGACGAGCTGGATGCGCGGGAGCGCTTTACCTTAAAGGAAACATTCTGTGGGGAAGAGCTGGAAGCGGTGTATATGGTGGCAAGAAAGCCGGTTTCCATTGACCCCAATGTGGACCTTTCTACAGCAGACGATCCTATGGCGAGGATGGGACAGGGCTTCTGTCCGGCATTTCACCAGAGAGTATATGAAGCGGCTCCGGGAATTCTCTGTGAGCAGGATGTTCCGGTGAAGATGCGGGACGGGGCGACGATCTACGTGGATATTTTCCGTCCGAAGGATGAAAGCCAGAAGTATCCGGTTATCGTTTCCTGGTCCTGGTTTGGCAAACGTCCGGGCGAAGGCATGAGCGAGTGGCAGATTATGGGCGTCCCGCCCCACACAGTTTCCAAACTGGCAAAGTTTGAGTCGCCGGATCCCATGTACTGGTGCTACCAGGGCTATGCGGTAGCGAATGTGGATGTGCGGGGGGCAGGGCATTCTGAGGGCAATGTTCACATGTTCACTCATCAAGACCGGGAGGATGGATATGACTTTGTGGAATGGGTTGCTTTGCAGCACTGGTGCAATGGAAATGTAGGCATGTCCGGAAACTCTGGCGTAGCGATGCACCAATGGGGAATTGCCGCCATGCAGCCGCCTCATTTAAAATGTATTGCCCCCTGGGAATGCACAACCGATCTTTACCGTGAATCCTTCTATGAGGGCGGGGTTCCGGCATTGTCCTTTAATAAGTTTATCTCTGCTCAGGTTACCGGAACCGGCGGCGTGGACAGCCAGGTGGATATGGCGAAAAAATATCCTTTGATGAACGGTTACTGGGAAGATAAACGTCCGGATTTCTCCAAGGTAGATATTCCGGTATACCAGACCGCGGGCTTTTCCCACTTCCACCTGCGCGGCTCTTTCCAGGCCTTTCGGAAGGCAAAATCCAAGAGGAAATGGCTTCGCGCCCATCGTGATTTTGAGTGGCCGGATACCTACACCCCGGAGAATCTGGAAGATTTAAAGCGGTTTTATGACCGTTATCTGAAGGATATCCACAATGGCTGGGAAATGACGCCAAAGGTCCGCCTGGATATTATGGATGCGTATGACTGTGATTATCAGACCAGACGGGCAGAAAATGAGTTCCCCTTAAAGAGAACCCAGTATAAGAAGTTTTATCTGGATGCTTCGGATCCACAGAAGCTGACCATGTCTGAGAATCCGGTATCCGCTGAGGCTTCTGTGGTCTACGATGGCAATACGGAGCAGGTGGAATTCGATATGACCTTCCAGGAGGATACGGAGTTAACGGGGTATATGTATCTGCATCTGTATGTGGCGGCAGAAGCTTATCATGATATGGATATGTTTATTAATATTCAGAAGGCGGATGCTGACGGCAACTGGATTCCCTGGTACACCTTAAATGAGCCTCATCCGGGCGCGTGGGGGAAGTGCAGGATCTCCCACCGCGAGATCGACCCGAAGGAATCCCAGATGGTCAAGGGCCAGATGGTCCAGCCGGTGATGGCCCATAAGCGGGAGTTAAAGGTAGCGCCGGGAGAAATTGTTCCGGTAGATATTGAAATCGTTCCCTCTGCCAGAATCTGGCATAAGGGAGAAAAACTCCGCGTCCAGATCGCCGGACGCTATATCCGGGAAGGCTGGTTTGAGCCCCTGGCCTGGGATACGGACAACCACGGACGCCAGATTATCTATACCGGCGGACAGTATGAATCCTTTATCCAGGTACCGGTGATTCCTCCGAAATACAGAGCCGGAGAATACGTTTACCGGTAATCAGGCTGACAAAAAAAGAGCTGTTCTGTTCCGAATGGCTCTTTTTGTACCTTCTATACGTAAATGTTTAGGAAAAGAAAGCGGGGAAAAAGGATGCTTTTAGGGATTGGCACAGATATTTTTAAGATCAGTCATCTGCGCAGGGAATATCTGCAGCTTTCTGACCCTTTTGTGCGGCAGACCTATACAAAACAGGAGGTGGAAGAAGCTGGCCGCCGGGATGTGCCGCTTTATTATTTTGCCACAAGATTTGCGGGAAAGGAAGCGGTATTTAAAGCGCTGAACCGGGATGCCGAAAAAGTGAAGCTTAATGAAATCGAAATTTTAAATCACGCGTCTGGCCAGCCTTTTGTGATCCTCCATGGGAAGTTGAAGGAAGACGCCGAAAAAGCGGGGATTGAAACGATACTGATTTCCCTGTCTTACGATACGGAATATGCGGTTGCCTATGCGGCAGCCGTTGGCTGAAAAGAAGGAGAATAAAGCGATGAGGAAAGAAAACACGAAAACAAATACGAATGCCGTCAGTTTTGGGGCTTGGGGCTGGGTGTTAATTCTGATCTGTATTTTGTACCAGATGATGTACAGCGCCTTTGCTGTGGACGGAATTAATGGATACGGGCTGGGCCTTGCCGAGATGCTAAGCCAGCTTAGTGGAAGCGAGGTAACCAGCGACATGCTGACGGCAGTACTGACCCCGATCGGGATTATCTGCTGCCTTCTGGGGGTGCTCTTTACCACCCTGGTTTATCAAAAGGGAACGAAGCTTGTGGCCACCATTGCCTGTATCGGTATGGCGGCAGGAGTAGCTTTTATGGGCAATATTACAAACTTTACCATGTATGTGGCAGGGCTGTTTGTGACTCAGGCTTTTGGAACCTGTCTTGCCTTTGCGGTGCACCACGGCTTTGTCGGCGCGTGGTTTCCCACCAGAAAAGGGGTGGTCATGGGATGGACGACCATGGGGCTGCCGCTGACCAGCATGATTTTAGTCCCCTTTGTCACCTGGTGCATGGGCGGAAGTTTCGGATGGAAGGGGTTTTGCTATGTTCTGGCAGGCATCCTGGTTCTTCTGGCAGTCATTACCTTTACCCTGCTGACCAATACTCCGGAAGAAAAAGGGTGCTACCCGGATAATATGAAGCCGGAGAGTCAGACAGAGAACACAGATCAGGAAAAGACGGATATTCTCCGGTATTTTAAATCCCAATATACCTTACAGAGTCTGCTGAAAAATAAATCCGTATGGATGATTTGCATTGGTTTTGGAATTCCCTGGGCCACCACTGCCGGGGTCATGAGCCAGCTGATTGCAAGGATGATGAGCACGGGGCATTTTGCCAATGTGGGCGGACCGGTGGCGATCTTGGCCGGAGCCACCATTGTGGGTTTGATGGGAAGCTTCTGCTGGGGCTGGCTGGACACGCGGATTGGAACAAAGAAAGCCGGCGTTTTGTACAATATTGCTTACATCATTATTCTGGTTGTATTGATTTTCCTGCATAGACTCCCGGCCGCGGCCTGTACCGTAGTTACCTGCTGCCTGTGCTTCACCGCGGGAGGAATTCCGAATTTAATGCCCTCTATGGTGATTTCGAAATTTGGCCGTTATGAATTCCTTTCTGCAAACCGGGTGTGCACGCCATTGGCAACCATTATACAAAGTATGGGCTTTGCCGTGCTTGCGGTAGGGAAGATGCTCACCGGGGGAAGCTGGGCAGGAGGCTACGGCGTGTTTATCGTGGCCTGCGCCATCGGGGCTTTAGTGATTATGAAGATTGATGATAAAAAAGAATCGGACGATCAGGAAATTGAAAAGCGCCTGATCGCCCTGGCAAAGGCAGATCATAAATAATAAAAGAAAAGCGAGGAAGAACCATGGGCGCGTATACAAGAAGCTTCCTGAAAATCCTGCCCTCCCTGCGGGAATATACCATGGAGGTTATCCGTCAGCATCCCATCCTTGGGAAGTGCAGAAAAATACCAGTAAGGAGCGGCGAGATTGAACTTTACGTCCATCCGGCTGTCCGTGAGAAAGCTCCGGTACTGTTTGAATTTCACGGAGGCGGCCTGGTGCTGGGCGATGCGGCAAAGGACGATCCGCTTTGTGAGAGGATTAAGGATGAGCTGGATATCACGGTAATCGGCGTCAACTACCGGAAGGCTCCGGAATTTCCTTATCCCACGGCGTGGCAGGATGCCTATGACGCGGTAAGCTATGTCCATAACCACAGTGCGGAGTTTGGGATTGAACCGGAAAAGATGGCGGTGATGGGCTTTAGCGGCGGCGGAACCCTGGCAACCATCGTTGCCATGAAAGCCGCGGAAACCAAAGAGTTTTCCTTAACCTGCCAGATTCTCCACTACCCTTATGTCGACGGAGCCAGTCGGCCTTCATCGAAAAAGCAGCATCCCGCTGACCTTCCCGTGGAGGTTATGGAGGCATTTAACGAGCTGTATGGAAGGGGAGAAGACCCAAAGAAGGCGGATATTTCCCCTTTGTACGCGGCGAATGAAATTCTGCAGGGGTCAGCTCCCGCGGCGCTTTTCATGGCCGGGGAGGACGCCCTGCGGGAAGAAGGCTTTGCCTATGCCGCGCGGCTGATTCAGGCGGGGGTTACGGTGATTGCCCAGGAAGCGGTTCCTGAAATGCACCATGGCTATATGGAAGATTATTTTAACCAGCCCTGCTACCGCAGCCAGCCCGAGGACACCCTGGCCCTCCACAGCCCCAAAATGCCAGAGATGGCGGAGGCCTCCCTGAAAAAGACGGAAGCTGTTCTGTACCAGTATCTTCTTTCTGGCCGCACAGGCAGATGACCCGTCTGAACAGTTCCTTACGTTTTTTCCAGGGGATAAACCAAACAGACAGGAGAGATAACCATGAAAGGAAAAAACAATCAACGAGAGAAAACGCTTCATGTGCTGACCCTGGCCTTTGGCATCGCCTTTATGCCGCCGCTGTGGGCCGTGCTGGCGCCTTACATGGGCGTCAGCACAGGCGCGGTTGCCTTAATCTGCGCCGGTCTCTTTGTCACCAATGGAAACCGCTATGGAGACGCGCCGAAAATCTGCATCGGCTTTCTGTGCGGGGATCTGTGGGCTGTGGCTGCTCTTTTTATCATGGACAGACTGCCTTTCAATCCGGATCTCGCGTTATACCTTACCCTGTTTATTCTGGGGGGACTGGCCGTGATCCTTGCTTCCTTGCTGGAACGCTGGATCTTTCTTCCGGCCTGGCTCTGCGGCTGGGCCATCGGCCTGACCATCATGGCTCCAGTGGGGATTTTTGCGGTGGGAAGCCTTCCGATACAAATCGGCGCGGCGATGATTGCAGGCGTTATCTATGTGGGGATTGGGGTAGATCTTTTACAGAAAGCCCTGATCCGAGTATTTGGTGCATCCAGACATTGAAAATAGAAAGGAGTATATTCAAATGACCCTGATTGAAGAATTAATTGAGAAAGCAAAGCAAACCCCAAAACGGATTGCCCTGCCGGAATGTGAAGCCGAAAAAACCCTTCTTGCCGCAAGAAAAGTTTTGGATTCCCATATCGGGATTCCTGTCCTAGTCAATGACCCGGCAGTGATCCGGGAGACTGCCGAAAAAGCCGGCGTATCCTTGAAGGGCATGGAGATGATTGATACCACCGATGAGGCGCTGAGAGATTCCATCGTCTCCCGCTACATGAATTATCCCAAGCTCATACTTTCGGAAAAAGGCTCTAAACGGAAAATGAAAAATCCCATGTACTATGCCATGATCCTGGAAGCGGTAGGGGATGTGGACGGAACCTTCTGCGGCCATATCAATACTACCGGGGATGTGCTTTTAGCCGCCCAGCAGACCATAGGGATGCAAGATGGCGTGGACGTCCCTTCGATTTTTGCCCTGACAGAAATTCCGGGCTTTCAAGGTTCAGAGGGAAACCGTATCGCGCTGGCGGACTGCGGCTTAAATCCGGAGCCTGCCGCGGATGAGCTGGCCTCCATCGCCATCGGCTCCTGTGACAATATCCGCGCATTAATGGGATGGGAACCGCGCTGCGCCTTTTTAAGCTTTTCAACCTGTGGTTCCGGCACGGCTTCCAGCGTGGAAAAGATTCAGGAAGCCATAAAAATTGCCCGCGGACGGCGTCCGGACTTAAAAATTGACGGCGAATTCCAGTTAGATGCCGCCATTGACCCGGCTGTGGCGGCAAAGAAGGTGGGCTGTCCCAGCGAGGTCGCAGGAAAGGCAAATATCCTGATTTTCCCGGAATTAAACGCAGCCAATATCGGAATTAAGATGATTCAGATTTTTGCCGGAGGAAAGGGCTACGGCCACACCCTTTCTGGTTTTGCAAAGCCGGTGGCAGACTCTTCAAGAGGCTCCAGCGTAGAAGAAATGGTAGGCGATATTGCCATGGTTATTATTGCCGCCGCCCATGGATAAAAACAAGAACCGAAAATAACAAATATGTTCTCAATAAGGAGGAAACCATGTCTTACCAGATTTTTACCTTAAGTCCCGGCTCTACGTCAACCAAGCTTGCCGTATTTGACGGAGAGACCCTCCGCTTTAAAGCGAATGTTTTGCATGACCCGGAGAGATTAAAAGCCTTTTCGCGGGTAAGCGAGCAGAAGCCCTATCGGATCGAAACGATTATGCACGAATTGGAAGCGAACCAGATTGAGTTAAAGGATATGGATGCATTTGCTGCTTATTCCGGCGGCCTGGTATCCACACCGGGAGGGATTTTTCCGGTGAATGATAAGATTCTTGACGACTGTACTTCCGGACGGCTGATGGAGCATCCGGCCATCCTGGGGGCCCAGATTATCCACGCCTTTGCTAAGGAAGGGAACAAGCCCGCATTTCTGGTTAACCCGCCGGATGTGGATGAATTTGAGGATGTGGCAAGGATCAGTGGAATCAAGGGCATCTACCGGGAATCCCACGTCCATGTGCTGAACCAGAAGGAAGTGGCGATGCGTGCCGCAAAGGAACTGGGAAAATGCTATGATGAATGTAACTTTGTCGTATGTCATGTAGGCGGCGGACTTTCCATCACCGCGCAGAAGCAGGGGCGGATGGTGGATGGAAATGATGTATTGAACGGAGAAGGCCCCATGGCGCCTAACCGCTCCGGCTATGTGCCGCTAATGCCGTTAGTGAAGATGTGTTATTCCGGAGATTACACCCTTCAGGAAATGAAGGAAAAAATCGGAAAAACAGGCGGCCTGCTGTCTCTTCTTGGCACGGACAATATGCTGGAAATCAAGCAGAGGATTGACGGCGGCGACCGGTGGGCTGCCCTGGTCTATGAAAATTTCGCCTACCAGTTGGCAAAATACATCGGTTCCTATGCCTGCGTCCTGGAAGGGAAGGTGGATGCCGTGGTGATGACCGGCGGGGTTTCGAACGATGAAGAGTTTATCGCCAATGTAAAAAAGTGCGCAGGGTGGATCGCCCCCTTCATCGTTTATGGCGGCGATTTTGAGATGGAAGCCCTGGCCGCCGGCGCGGTCCGCGCCCTGGCCGGCGAGGAGGAAACGAAAGAATATACGGGAGTGCCGGTTTGGAGCGGGTTTGATTTTATAAAATAAAGATAAAACAGTAATTCACAAAGTGATTGATGGGCGGAGCGAGAGCGCGGTGACGTTGGGACCCGACCCGACCTGACGCGGGCGTAGCTTACTGGCGAATATGCGCCTGCACCTTCCCCCGCCCCTTGCCGCTCCTAACGGGCTGTAAGGTTCAACTGGCAGTTGAGCATTACTGCTCACAGCCCTATTTACCCCCTGACTTTACTCCCCTTCCCGTCCCGCTTGGAAAGCTTCAGGCGGTTTAGGTGGACTTCCTTTTCTTTGTAGCGGATCACCGGATTTTCCCCGATCAGGTAGAGGGCCTCCAGGCTCTCCCCTTCTGCCAGCTTGATTCCCCGCACGCCCTTGGAGGCTTTCTTGAGCAATGGGATTTCTTCTAATGGGAAGCGTAAGAATACCCCGCCTTCTGTCTGGAGCACCACGTCCTTCTGGCCCTCCAGCGGGGCCACCATAAGGAGGCTGTCCCCCTCCTGAAGCTTGGTTCCGGCGATGGTCCGGTTATTGGTCTCAAATTCCGCTGCCTGAACCTTTTTCACCGCTGCCTGCCTGGTGGCAAAGAGAAGTGTCTTTTCCCGCAGCTCCTCCCAGCCGGTTAAATACACGATCTGTTCCTTTGTCCCGTCGAAGCGGCTGATATTTTCCAGAGGCGTCCCCTTGTCCCGCAGCTTACCAAAGGGAACGTCTGAGAGCTTGATCTGATGGAGGTTCCCGATGTCGGTAAAGATGCACAGCTTGTCTGAGGTCATGGAGCGGAGGAGGTAGGGATACTCGCTGTCCACTGATTCCTGATTCCTCTCATAGGCTGCCTTGTCTAAAAGCTTGCTGTAGCCGAACCGGTCCATCACAAAGACGGCTTCCTGGACTGCCGGCTCCTCCTCCACAAAGACCGCTTCCTTTCCCTCCTCGATGCGGGTGCGGCGGGGCAGGGCAAATTCTGCCTTGATCTTCTCTAAATCGGTGATGATCACCTCATCCATGGTTTTCTGGCTTTTTAAAATTTTCTCATACTCCTTGATTTTCCGTAAGGTTTCCTTGTGCTCTTTTTCCAGGGCCAGGATCTCTAAGCCGATGAGCTTGTAAAGGCGCATCTCCAGGATGGCCGTGGCCTGGCGCTGAGTGAAATGAAGGTGCTTTGCATCCTCTGCAAAGCCCGGGGTTTTAAACTTGATGTTGGTAATGTCCCCGTGCATCAGACAGGCCTTGGCGTCCTTCAGCTGTTTCGAGCCCCGCAGGATGGCGATGATCAGGTCGATGACGTCGCAGGCGGCGATGAGGCCTTCCTGGACCTCCTTTTTCTCCAGCTCCTTCTCCAAAAGGGCCTGGTACTTTTTCCGGTTGTTCTCATACTGGAAATCCAGGAACTGACGGAAAATCCGGCGAAGGCTTAAGGTCTCCGGCCTTCCTCCTGCGATGGCCAGCATATTGACGCCGAAGGTGTCCTCCAGCTTTGTCTTCTTATACAGGGTATTGATAATCTTATCCACGTCTGCGTCCTTGCGCAGCTCCAAAACGATCCGGATTCCTTCTTTATTAGACTGGTTGGAGATGTCCACCACATCCGGCAGCTTCTTACTCTCCACCAGCTCCGCCACATCCACCAGGAATTTATTGATCCCGGCCCCGATCATGGTGTAGGGGATCTCTGTGATCACCAGCTTATCCTTGTCCGCTCTCCGCTTTCCCAGCTCCACCTCGAAGCTTCCCCGAAGCTTTAATTTCCCCACCCCGGTCTCGTAGATCTCCGGCAGGCTGCTCTGATTGGCGATGATCCCGCCGGTGGGAAAGTCCGGGCCGGGCATTACCTCTAAAAGCTCCCCAGTGGTGATCTCCGGATTCCGGATAAAGGCGATGGCCCCGTCGATGACCTCCCCCAGATTATGAGGGGGAATGCTGGTGCTCATGCCCACGGCGATGCCCTCAGAGCCATTTACCAGCAAATTGGGGACACGGACCGGCAGCACCTCCGGCTCCTTCTCTGTCTCATCGTAGTTGGGGACGAAATTTACCGTCTTGTCCAGATCCTTTAGGTAGACCTCCTCTGCAAATTTCTGAAGGCGGGCCTCGGTGTAACGCATGGCCGCCGCCCCATCCCCTTCGATGGAGCCAAAGTTCCCATGGCCGTCCACTAAGGGCATCCCCTTCTTAAAGTCCTGGGACAGCACCACCAGGGTCTCATAGATGGAGCTGTCGCCGTGGGGGTGATATTTACCCATGGTGTCGCCTACGATTCGGGCGGATTTCCTGTGGGGCTTATCATGGTTGATCCGCAGCTCGCTCATATCGTAAAGCACCCGGCGCTGCACTGGCTTTAACCCGTCCCGGGCGTCGGGGATGGCCCTGGCTGTAATCACGCTCATGGAGTAATTCATGTAGCTCCGCTGCATTTCCTCCGAATATTCTGTCTTAATTATCTTCTCTGCCATAATTTCTCTGCTCCTACCTCTGTCTTAATACATCGTTTTGCAAATCAGGATGTTGCTGAACGATGCTAGGCATCTATCTCCGCCTCGTCCGCATGGTCATAGATGAACTGCCGCCTGGGCCCTACCTCGCTGCCCATAAGCATCTGGGTGATCTCCGAGGCCATCCGGCCGTCCTCGATCTCCACCTGCTTTAATACCCGCCGCTCCGGATCCAAGGTGGTCTCCCACAGCTGATCCGCGTCCATCTCTCCAAGGCCCTTATAGCGCTGCAGAGTAAATTCCCCGGTATGGGTTTTCCGGTAGCGCTCCAGCTCCTTTTCGTCATAAAGATATTGCTCATTCCCCTTTTTCGGGATCACCTTAAAGAGGGGCGGCATGGCGATGTACACATGCCCTTCTGTGATCAGCTCCGGCATAAACCGGTAGAGGAAGGTGAGCAGCAGCGTGTCGATGTGGCTCCCGTCCACATCTGCGTCCGTCATCAGAATAATCTTGTCATAGCGGAGCTTGGTGATATCAAAATCATTGCCATAGCCCTCGGAAAACCCGCAGCCGAAGGAATTAATCATGGTCTTGATCTCTGCATTCCCAAGGACCTTGTCCATGGAGGCCTTCTCCACATTTAAAATCTTTCCCCGGATAGGAAGGATGGCCTGGTACTGCCGGTTCCTGGCAGTCTTAGCCGAGCCCCCGGCGGAATCCCCCTCCACGATAAAGATCTCACACTTAGAGGCGTCACGGCTCTCGCAGTTGGCCAGCTTTCCATTGCTGTCAAAGGAGAAGCGGGACTTGGTCAGCATGTTTGTCTTGGCCTTCTCCTCCGCCTTCCGGATCTTAGCTGATTTTTCTGCACAGCCGATGACACCCTTCAGCACCTCCAGATTCCGGTCAAAATACCGCTGGAGCTCATCGCCGATAACCGTGTTCACCGACTTGGCGGCGTCCGCGCTGGCAAGCTTTGTTTTCGTCTGCCCCTCAAAGATGGGATCCGGGTGCTTCACCGCCACCACGGCTGTCATGCCGTTCCTGGTGTCCGCTCCGGTAAAATTCGCATCCTTTTCCTTTAATATCCCCAGCTCTCTGGCATAGCTGTTAATCATGGCTGTAAACCGGGTCTTAAAGCCTACTAAGTGGGTGCCCCCCTCCTGAGTGAAGATATTGTTGCAGAAGCCTAAAATATTTTCCTCAAAGGCGTCCACAAACTGGATGGCCGCCTCCACCTCCACCTGGTCGGCGCTTCCCTTAAAGTAAATCACATCGTGAACCGGGGTCTTCCCGCTGTTTAACTCCTTCACGTAGGCCCCGATCCCCTCCGGCTCGTGGTATTCCACCTGCTCCTCCTCCCCGGGCCTTAGATTCGCATAGTGGATGCGTAAAGCAGGGTTTAAGTAGGCGGTCTCATGGAGGCGGCTTTTCAGCCACTCCGCCTTAAACCGGGTCTTTTCAAATATCTCCGGGTCTGGGGTGAAATTAATCTTTGTCCCGGTCTCCTTGGTCTTCCCTGTTACCGGCAGAAGGCCATTCACCAGCTCCACCACCGGGATTCCCCGTGCATAGGCGTCCCTGTGGATGAATCCATTTTTGCAGATGGTAACCTCCATCCGCTCTGACAGGGCATTCACCACGGAAGAGCCCACCCCGTGGAGACCGCCGCTGGTCTTATACGCCTCATTATCAAACTTTCCTCCTGCATGAAGGGTGGAAAGCACCACTCGCTCTGCAGTCACGCCCTTTTTGTGCATCTCCACCGGGATTCCCCGGCCATTATCCTGAACCGTACAGGAATTATCCGCCTCCAGGGTTACCCAGATATCGCTGCAGTAGCCTGCTAAGTGCTCGTCCACAGAATTATCCACAATCTCGTAAATCAGATGGTTTAATCCCTTGGTCCCTACCCCTCCGATATACATACCCGGGCGCTTCCGCACCGCCTCCAGTCCTTCCAGAACCGTGATGCTGTCTGCATTGTATTGTGCTTTTGCCATCTTGATCCTCCATTTATTTCTGCTTCCTGCCAATATTTCTGCCACTGCATTCACATGTGCTTCTCAGATATCAGATTCAAAGCTCCTCCTGCAGGCAGGCTTGTACCATATATTCGGCTCTGTTACCCTGGTATCATTTTATGAAGCCGCAGCGGCTATCTTTCCTATTTAATCATAAAAGTCAGAAGATTGCAAGAGGATTTCGGAAAAATCGAACATATGTTTTTATATATAAGTAACAGTTCAGACGGGTATCTTCTTGCCCGTCTACGCCGGACAAGAAGATCTCCGTCGGACGCAAAGCAGGCACATCGTCTCATAGGGCGATGTGCCTGGAATCCTATCGTGCGAAATTTACAAGCTGCTATGTAAGGACAGTTTTTGTGTGCATTTTGTTGCTGTAAACAGCAGGGCCGTGAACCATAACTTTTAAGATCTGGTCAGATACACGTAGTGCAAAAAAATGAGGGAATTTTTCAACTATCACCACAAAAAATGAGGGAGTTTTATCAATATCAGCACAAAAAGCAGTAGATAAGTAAGATTTCCTCCTTCCCTACAAAAACAGCTCCAGCAAAAACACCACCCCGCAGGCTCCCACCGCCACCTGAAACAGGCTGGCCCCGAAGAAGGCCAGCACCAGGGCTGCCGCCAGTCCCGCGGCGCCGGAATACACGCTGGAGGTGGCGTTTAATATCCCCGGGAAGGTCATCACCGCCAGGGTTACATAGGGCACATAGTACAAAAAGGAACGGATGGTCCGGTTCCTTATGGGCTTCCGGATCAAGGTAAGGGGAAGCACCCGGATCAGATACGTCACACCTGCCATCACCAAAATATACAGATAAACCTTATTTCCCTCCATAGACAGCCTCCTCTTCCTGCTCCTTCTGATTCTCCATCTCCCGGTACAGAGCTTCCTTTTCCCCTTTTTCTTCTCCGCCCCCGGTCTCTTTGTTTTCTCTCTTTC
>CATOJE010000024.1 GCA_951800145.1 uncultured Lachnospiraceae bacterium
ATCGGCAAGGCGGAGGAGGGAGGCGATGCGGTGGCATCGTTGACCGACGACAACGCAGTCCGATGGGAAATTAGGCAAGGAGGTTTGGCTGAATATAATACAGACAAGATACTAGTGTCTTGACTGGATTATATCTGGCAAAACTCCGCCGAATAATTTTTCATCGGCAAGGCTGTGGACAGTGACGAATGATCAGAGGTGAAGTGTGCATAAGATGGAGGTAAAGAATATGAAAAGTGATAATGTGAGACAGGGGATGCAGCAGGCGCCCCACCGTTCCTTATTTAACGCCCTGGGTATGACCCAGGAGGAGATGAAGAAGCCTATGGTGGGGATCGTGAGCTCCTATAATGAGATCGTTCCTGGCCATATGAATCTGGATAAGATTGTGGAGGCAGTCAAGCTGGGGGTGGCGATGGCAGGGGGAACGCCGGTGGTGTTTCCGGCCATTGCGGTTTGTGACGGCATCGCCATGGGCCACATCGGCATGAAGTATTCCCTGGTTACCAGGGATTTGATTGCAGATTCCACGGAGTGTATGGCCCTGGCCCATCAGTTTGACGCGTTGGTGATGGTTCCCAACTGTGATAAGAATGTTCCCGGGCTTTTGATGGCAGCGGCCAGGATTAATGTTCCCACGGTATTTGTCAGCGGCGGCCCTATGCTGGCCGGCCGGGTGAAGGGAGAGAAGAGGAGCTTATCCAGCATGTTTGAGGCAGTGGGCTCCTATGCGGCGGGCACCATGACGGAGGCGGATGTACAGGAGTTTGAGGATCATGTATGTCCCACCTGCGGATCCTGCTCTGGCATGTATACGGCTAACAGCATGAACTGTCTGACAGAGGTTCTGGGCATGGGCCTTCAGGGGAACGGCACCATCCCGGCTGTGTATTCTGAGCGGATCAAGCTGGCAAAGCACGCCGGCATGGCGGTGATGGAGATGTACCGGCAGAATATCCGCCCAAGAGACATTATGACCGAGGCGGCTTTTCGAAATGCTCTTACCATGGATATGGCCCTGGGCTGCTCTACCAACAGCATGCTTCATCTTCCGGCCATTGCCCATGAGGCGGGAGTGGATTTAAATCTGGATATTGCCAATGAGATCAGCGCGAAAACGCCGAACCTGTGCCACCTGGCGCCTGCAGGCCCCACCTACATGGAGGATCTAAATGAGGCAGGCGGTATTTACGCAGTGATGAAGGAGATCAGCAAGAAGGGGCTGCTGGATCTAAACTGCATCACGGTGACCGGAAGGACAGTAGGGGAGAATATCCAGAACGCGGTTAATAAAAACCCGGAGGTTATCCGCCCGGTGGAAAATCCCTACAGCCAGACCGGCGGCATTGCCATATTAAGAGGGAACCTGGCTCCGGACAGCGCAGTGGTGAAGCGATCGGCTGTGGTGGCTGAGATGTTAAAGCATGAAGGTCCAGCCAGAGTCTTTGACTGTGAGGAGGATGCTATCGAGGCCATCAAGGGAGGCCGGATTGTAGCCGGCGATGTGGTGGTAATCCGCTACGAGGGACCTAAGGGCGGCCCGGGTATGCGGGAGATGCTAAATCCCACCTCTGCCATCGCCGGGATGGGACTGGGAGCCTCCGTGGCGCTGATTACAGACGGACGGTTCTCCGGAGCCTCCAGAGGAGCCTCCATCGGACATTGCTCTCCGGAGGCAGCGGTAGGAGGCCCTATCGCCTTTGTGGAGGAGGGGGATATTATCTCCATTGATATTGATAATCATAAGCTGGAATTAAAGGTATCCGACCAGGAGCTGGCCGCCAGAAGGGCGAAATGGCAGCCCATGGCGCCCAAGGTGACGGAAGGGTATTTGACCAGGTATGCCGCCCTGGTAACCTCGGCGGATAAGGGCGCTGTACTCCAGGTTCCGGGGAAGCATTAAGCTTTTCGGCAGCAGGGAGCGTAGAATTGCAGAAGAATAAAAGGAGAATTGTTCATTTATGAGCCGATTAACAGGAGCAGAGATTGTAATTGAATGTTTAAAGGAGCAGGGGGTGGATACGGTATTTGGCTATCCCGGCGGATCCATCCTGAATATTTATGACGCATTATATAAGCATCAGGATGAAATTACCCATATTTTAACCTCCCACGAGCAGGGCGCTTCCCATGCAGCGGACGGCTATGCCAGGGCGACCGGGAAGGTGGGGGTCTGCCTGGCCACCTCCGGCCCCGGGGCGACCAACCTGGTAACCGGCATAGCAACCGCCTACATGGATTCCATCCCTGTGGTGGCCATTACCTGTAATGTGGGAACCAGCCTTTTAGGCAAGGACAGCTTTCAGGAGGTGGATATCGCCGGTGTGACCATGCCCATCACCAAGTACAGCTTTATAGTAAAGGATGTGACAAGGCTGGCCCAGGTGATCCGCCGGGCGTTCGTTATCGCCCAGACCGGCCGTCCCGGCCCGGTGCTGGTGGATATCACCAAGGATGTAACCGCGGCGGAGTATGACTATGAGTATGAGGCTCCGGCTGCCATCGAGCGGCTTACGGACCGGATTACCGACGAGGTGATGGATAAGGCGGTGGAGATGATCCACAAGGCGAAGAAGCCCTTCATCTTTGTAGGCGGCGGCGCGGTGATCGCTAATGCGGCGGAGGAGCTCAGGGCCTTTGCTAAGAAGATTCAGGCGCCGGTGGCAGACAGCCTGATGGGGAAGGGGGCCTTTGACGGGACCAATGAGCTTTATACCGGCATGGTGGGAATGCACGGCACCAAGACCTCGAACTTCGGCATAACTGAGTGCGATCTGCTGATTGTGGCCGGCGCCCGCTTCAGCGACCGGGTAACTGGGAATGCGTCTAAATTTGCTAAGAATGCAAAGATCCTCCAGTTTGATGTGGACCCGGCGGAGATCAATAAAAATATTAAGGTGGACCACTATGTGGTGGGCGATTTAAAGGTGATCCTGCGGAAGCTGAATACCCGCTTAGATCCCATCCACCATGACGAATGGGTGGCCCACATAGAGCGGATGAAGGATATGTATCCCCTCCGCTACGATAAGACGGTGCTTACGGGCCCGTATATTATCGAGCAGATCTATGAGGCCACCAAGGGCGAGGCGCTGATTGTCACTGAGGTGGGCCAGCATCAGATGTGGGCGGCCCAGTATTATTCCTATAAGAATCCCAGGACACTCTTAACCTCCGGAGGCTTAGGCACCATGGGCTACGGCCTGGGGGCTGCCATCGGGGCAAAGCTTGGCTGTAAGGACAAGACGGTAATCAATATCGCCGGCGACGGCTGCTTCCGCATGAATATGAATGAGATCGCCACCGCCACCCGCTATAATATCCCTATCATCCAGGTGGTGATCAATAATCATGTGCTGGGCATGGTGCGCCAGTGGCAGACGCTTTTTTACGGCAAGCGGTATTCCCAGACTGTGCTGAATGACTCCGTGGATTTCGTCAAGCTGGCGGAGGCCATGGGAGCCAAGGCTTACCGGGTGACCAAAAAGGAAGAGTTTATGCCGGCTTTAAAGGAGGCTATGGAGCTAAATGTCCCGGTTGTGATTGAGTGCCAGATTAACTGTGATGATAAGGTATTCCCCATGGTTCCGGCCGGGGCGCCTATCGAGGATGCATTTGACGATACGGACTTAAAGATCCAGTAATTCATATTTTAGCTTGACAAAGCATTAACAGATATATAGAATAAATTGAAATCATGATAGTTTTTAAGGAGGAGCAATATGAGCAGAGTATATAATTTCTCCGCAGGTCCGGCGGTCCTGCCAGAGGAGGTCTTAAGAGAGGCTGCAGCTGAGATGCTGGATTATCAGGGCACCGGGATGTCAGTGATGGAGATGAGCCACCGGTCGAAGGCGTTCCAGTCCATTATCGATGAGGCGGAAAAGGATTTGCGGGAATTAATGAATATCCCGGATAATTATAAGGTGCTCTTTTTGCAGGGCGGCGCTTCCCAGCAGTTCGCCATGATTCCCATGAACCTGTTTAAGAACAAGGTGGGGGATTATATTATCACCGGGCAGTGGGCGAAGAAAGCATGGCAGGAGGCAAAGCTTTACGGCAAGGCAAATGCAGTGGCCTCCAGTGCAGACAAAACCTTCAGCTACATACCGGACTGCTCTGACCTTCCCATTGACGACGACGCAGATTATGTTTACATCTGCCAGAATAATACCATTTACGGAACCGTATATCATGAGCTTCCCAATACCAAGGGGAAGACCTTAGTTGCGGACGTTTCCTCCTGCTTTTTGTCAGAGCCCATTGACGTGACCAAGTATGGGGTGATCTACGGCGGCGTCCAGAAGAATGTAGGCCCTGCAGGCGTGGTGATCGTGATTATCCGGGAGGATTTGATCACCGAGGACGTGCTGCCCGGCACCCCCACCATGCTCCGCTATAAGACCCACGCAGATGCCGGATCCCTGTATAATACCCCGCCCTGCTACGGCATTTATATCTGCGGCAAGGTATTTAAGTGGTTAAAGGCAAAGGGCGGCCTTAGCGCCATGAAGGAGTATAATGAGAAAAAGGCCAGGATCCTCTATGATTTCCTGGATTCCAGCAGGATGTTTAAGGGAACGGTGGAGAAGAAGGACCGCTCTCTGATGAATGTGCCCTTTGTCACCGGAGATGAGGAGCTGGATGCCTTATTTGTCAAGGAGTCTAAGGCAGCCGGCCTGGAGAATTTAAAGGGACACCGCACCGTAGGCGGCATGCGCGCCAGCATTTATAATGCGATGCCCATGGAAGGCGTGGAGAAGCTGGTTGCGTTTATGAAGGAATTTGAAGAAAAATATGGGAAATAATCGGGGGGAACGGAAATGAAATTACATTGCTTAAATCCTATTTCCAAGTATGGAATGGCATTGCTCACGGGTCAGTATCAGGTGACAGAGAACCGGGATGAGGCGGAGGGAATCTTAGTCCGCAGCGCTTCCATGCATGAGATGGAGCTTTCCAGCTCTCTCCTTGCAGTGGCAAGAGCCGGGGCCGGGGTGAATAACATCCCTCTGGACACCTGCGCGGAGGCAGGCGTGGTGGTATTTAACACGCCGGGGGCCAATGCCAATGGAGTGAAGGAGCTGGTGCTGGCCGGACTTTTATTAGCGTCCCGTGATATCGCCGGCGGCATGAAGTGGTGCCAGGATAATAAAGAGGATGAGAACATCGCCAAGTCGGTGGAGAAGAGCAAGAAGGCATTCGCCGGACATGAGATCAAGGGAAAGAAGCTGGGTGTTATCGGCCTTGGGGCCATCGGCGCGGAGGTGGCGAACGCGGCGGCTGCCCTTGGGATGGAGGTCTATGGATATGATCCCTTTATCTCAGTAAATGCGGCCTGGATGCTTTCCATGGATGTAAAGCACATCACCTCTGTGGACAGCATTTATAAGGAGTGCGATTACATCACTATACATGTGCCTCTGATGGATTCCACCAAGAAGATGATTAATAAAGAAATCCTGAGTACTATGAAGGACGGTGTGGTGGTATTAAACTTTGCCAGGGATCTGCTGGTGGACGACGACGCCATGGCTGAGGCTCTGGAGTCCGGCAAGGTACACCGCTATGTAACGGATTTCCCCAACCCGAAATCAGTGGCCATGAAGAACGTGATTGCTATCCCTCACCTGGGGGCGTCCACGGAGGAGTCGGAGGATAACTGCGCGGTGATGGCAGTGAAGGAAATGATGAATTACCTGGAGAATGGAAATATTAAGCATTCGGTGAATTATCCTTCCTGTGATATGGGGATTTGCTCCACAGCCAGCCGGGTGGCTGTGATGCACCGGAATATCCCGAAGATGATCGGACAGATCACCGGCATTCTGGCGGAGCAGGGGATCAATATTTCCGATATGACTAATAAGAGCCGGGATAAATATGCCTATACCTTGCTGGATTTAGAGAGCAAGGCAGAGGAGGATACGATTCAGAAATTAAGAGAGATTAAAGGGGTGCTGCGTGTCCGGGTGATCAAATAGCTTTAGGCTTGATCCCTTGGGGCAGTGCCGGGTATTATCAGAAGGGATGCAGGATGGCTATGGGTTGCATCCCTTTTCTGCATTTGTCTAGGATCTGGACACGAATGTTAGTAACAGTTCAGACGGGCAAGAAGATGCCCCGTCTGAACTGTTACGAATGTTAAGAGACATCAGGAGATATAAGGAGGAATGTAAGATGGCAGTTGTGAAGCCTTTTCTGGCGGTAAGGCCGGTGAGGGAGTGTGCAGCCCAGGTGGGCGCCCTTCCCTATGATGTGTATAATCGGGAGGAAGCCTGTGAGGCGGTTAAGGGGAATCCTCTGTCCTTTTTAAACATTGATCGGGCGGAGACCCAGTTTCCAGAGGATGTGGACATGTACGCTCCATGCGTATACGAGAAGGCGAAGGAGCTTTTGGAGGCCAGGATGGGGGACGGCACCTTTCTCCAGGATGAGACGCCATGCTACTATGTGTATCAGCTGACCATGGACGGGAGAAGCCAGACCGGTATTGTGGCCTGCAGTGCAGTGGATGATTATGTAAATCAGGTGGTAAAGAAGCATGAGAACACTAGGGAGGAGAAGGAGCAGGACCGGATCCGCCATGTGGATGTGACCGATGCCCAGACCGGGCCCATATTCCTGGCCTACCGGTCGGTGGAGCGGCTGGACCGGCTGGTGCATGGAGTGTGCCTGGGGGAGTCTATATATGATTTTATTTCAGAAGATGGGATCGGGCATAAGGTCTGGAAGGTGGCGGCCCCAGGGCTGGTGGCAGAGATCGGGGAATGCTTTCGGAAGGTTCCTGCCACCTATATCGCAGACGGCCACCATCGGGCGGCATCTGCGGTGAAGGTGGGGCTGAAGCGGCGGGAGGAGCACCCGGATTATACAGGGGAGGAGGAGTTTAACTTCTTTTTATCCGTGCTGTTTCCAGATGACCAGCTGATGATCCTGCCCTATAACCGGGTGGTAAAGGATCTAAACGGGCTGACGGAGGAGGAATTTTTATCTCGAATCGGGGAATCCTTTCAGGTAGAGGCCTTAGGAACCATTCCCCACGGGCCAGAGAAAAAGGGAAGCTTCGGGATGTTTTTGGGGGGGAGGTGGTATGGCCTGAAAGCAAAGCCGGAGATTTTAAATGACGATCCGGTGAAGGGGCTGGATGTGTCCCTGCTACAGGATTACCTTTTAGGCCCGGTGCTTGGCATCGGGGATCCAAGGACCGATAGAAGGATTGATTTTATCGGCGGAATCCGGGGCTTAAGGGAGCTGGAGCGGCGGGTAAGGGAGGACATGGCGGTGGCCTTTTCCATGTATCCTACCTCCATCGGCGAGCTTTTTGCTGTGGCGGATGCGGGGCTCTTAATGCCGCCGAAATCCACCTGGTTTGAGCCCAAGCTGCGGAGCGGGCTGTTTATCCATAAGCTGGGGTAACCGGCCTTGCTGTGAAGGGCCGGACAGGAACTGTAACCCAATCATTGCAGAGATCAGGATGAAAATATATGTATGAATACACATGGTATCAATGGGTGCTGTTTTTCTTTTGCTACTGCTTTTTTGGCTGGATTTTTGAATCCACCTATGTGTCCTTAAAGACAAGGCGCTTAGTCAACCGGGGCTTTCTCCGGCTTCCTATGCTGCCCCTTTATGGCACTGGGGCGGTGATGATGCTGTTCGTCTCCCTGCCGGTGAAGGATCATCTGGCTTTGGTGTACCTCTTTGGAGTGGGAGCTGCCACGGCCCTGGAATATGTAACCGGATGGGGGATGGAAAGGCTGTTTAAGATGAAATACTGGGATTACAGCAGCCAGCGATTTCAGTTCAAGGGCTATATCTGCCTAAGCTCCTCCATCGCCTGGGGCTTTTTGACCATCCTTCTCACGGAGGTGATTCACAAGCCCATCCAGGAGCTGGTGCTTTGCATCCCTCCGGCGCCGGCCATGGTGCTGGTGAGCCTGGTGGGAACGGTCTTTCTGGCCGACGTGATAGAATCCACCAAATCCGCCCTGGATCTGGGACGGGCCCTGGAAGCCATGTCCGGAGTGCGGGCAGATCTGGAGGAGATGCAGGTGCAGCTTGCCCTGCTGAAAAGTGAGCTAAAGGAGCATGCCCAGGAGCAGCTTGCCTTAGCCCAGAAGGAAGTCAGACAGCGGAAGGCTGTACTCCGGGAGGAGGCAGCCGCCAGGATGAACGGTGTGCGGGAAAGCACGGTTATCTCCATGGCGGAAGCTACCGCAGCCAGGGCTGCCCGGCTGAAGGGAGAGATCCAGGCAGAGGCAAGGAAAAAGATGGAGGAGCTTCGGGAAAGCACAGCAGAGTACCTGGAGGAGCACAGCCTGGAGCGCTTTGAGCGGATCGCCAGCTTTTCAGAGCGGATGGAAGCTCTCAAGGAGTCCAACCGGGAATGGAGAGAGAGGATATCCGGGCTTCAGCGGTTTTATTTTAGGGGAATCCTGAAGGGAAACCGGGTGACTGTGCCTGAAAAGTACCGGGAGGCGCTGAAGGAATTCTTAGAGGAGCTGGAGAAAATCCGGAAATAAATAATTAAAATAAATACACCGGCAAATGCCGGTGTATTTTGGGAATGGTAGGTATAAATAAGAAAATGTTTAGGGGGCCGGATAGCTCTCGCCATCCGGTATGAGTATGAAAAAGCTTTTCGAAGCAGTTACCCGTTTGAGTAACTGGTTTTAGTATAAGGGGTAAATGTGTACGAAGTATGACGGCACAATTTAAAATTTATAAAATCTCTAAAGAAATTCTTACCAAAATACTTAGAATCGATAAAACGGCCTTTCCAAACCATTCATTAAAAAACCGCCGGTTTACCGGCGGTTTTTCAGGAATGGTAGGTAAAATCGAGAAAATGTAAAGGGGGGACCGGACGGCTTTCACCGTCCGGTATGAGTATGAAAAAGCTTTATGTTTTCAAGGGTTACTTGAAACAAAGGCTCGTTGTTCTTTCGAACAACTGAGTATAGTATAAGGGGTAATTGTGACAAAAGTGTGGCCTGGAGATATAAAAATTATAAAATTTATGAAGAAAATATTACTGCTTTCTTGGGAAGGCGGAAAAAATAAAAAAGGAAACAAAAGTCAAATAAAAGTGAAAAAAGCCTTTGAAAACCATTCAAATTGGTATATAATAAAATCGATAAAGTAGGCATTCAGCCTGGAAATAATCAACAAAGGATTAAACGATGCAGAAGCATTTGACACTGGCGGCATGTCCCGGATGGGCGTAAGCCCGGCTTGGCGTATGGTCCGCGAAATAAAGCAAAAAAGGTTCATTGAAACGGTAGAAAGCTCAGGTTACGATTCACGGCCAGTATCCCTGCTGTGAGCGGCAGGGCCGTGAACCGTAACAACTTAGACAGGAGGAAGAAGGAATTATGTTTACAATGATGTCGAATGACATTGGGATTGATTTAGGTACTGCCAGCATTTTGGTTTATATTAAAGGGAAGGGGGTTGTGCTAAAGGAGCCCTCTGTGGTAGCCATTGACCGGGATACGAATAAGATTATGGCCATTGGGGAGGCGGCCCGCCTGATGATCGGGCGGACTCCCGGGAATATCGTGGCGGTCCGTCCCCTTCGCCAGGGGGTGATCTCTAATTATAATGTGACGGAAAAGATGATGAAGTATTTTATCGATAAGGCAGTGGGGAGGAAAACATTAAGAAAACCCAGGATCAGCGTGTGCATTCCCAGCGGCGCCACAGAGGTGGAGAAGAAGGCGGTGGAGGATGCCACCTATCAAGCTGGCGCCAGAGAGGTGACCATCATCGAGGAGCCGGTGGCAGCGGCCATTGGCGCGGGGATCGATATTTCCAAGGCCTGCGGGAATATGATTGTGGATATCGGAGGCGGCACGGCGGATATCGCTGTGATCTCTTTAGGCGGCACGGTGGTAAGTACCTCCATTAAGACGGCTGGGGATGATTTTGATGAGGCGCTGGTGCGGTATATGAGGAAAAAGCATAATCTTCTCATCGGCGAGAGGACTGCGGAGGAGATTAAGATCAATATCGGCGCGGCTTCCCGCAGGCCGGAGGTGCTGAGTATGGAGGTGCGGGGAAGGAATCTGGTGACCGGGCTTCCCAAGACCATTGTGGTAACCTCCGATGAAACTCTGGAGGCGCTGCGGGAGCCGGCGATGCAGATTGTGGATGCGGTTCACAATGTGCTGGAGCGCACCCCGCCGGAGCTGGCGGCAGATATCTTCGACCGGGGGATTGTCTTAACCGGGGGCGGCTCTCTGCTCAGCGGCCTGGATACGCTGATCGAGGAGAAGACGGGAATTACCACGGTGATTGCAGAGGATCCGCTGACTGCGGTGGCCATCGGCACTGGGAAGTTTATCGAATTTACACACGGAGAGGGGAAGGAAGATTTCCAGTAAGCCTTCCGGATAATATATGGCAGTAGTGACCGGTTTTGTGGAACGAATTAAATATCGGAATGAGGATAACGGCTACACAGTCCTGAGCCTGAATGCAGATGGAGAGGAAACCATACTGGTGGGGACCTTCCACTATATCAGCGAGGGGGAGATGGTGGAGGCAGAGGGCTCTATGATGGAGCACCCGGTATACGGGGAGCAGCTTAAGGTGGAGCGCTATGAGATAAGGACGCCGGAGGATACTCTTTCCGTGGAACGGTATTTGGGCTCCGGCGCCATCAAGGGCATCGGAGCTGCTTTAGCGTCCAGGATTGTCCGGAAGTTTAAGAAGGATACCTTCCGGGTGCTGGAGGAGGAGCCGGAGCGGCTGCAGGAGGTAAAGGGGATCAGCGAAAAGATGGCCATGGCTATCTCAGAGCAGGTGCAGGAGAAGAAGGACATGCGTCAGGCTATGATCTTTCTTCAAGAGTATGGGATTTCATTAAATCTGGCGGTGAAGATCTACCAGGAGTACGGCCCCAGACTGTATTCGGTGATTCAGGAGAATCCCTATCAGCTGGCGGATGATATTCCCGGAGTCGGCTTTAAGATGGCAGACGAGATCGCGGGAAGGGTGGGCATCTTTACAGATTCAGATTTCCGGATTCAGTGCGGCCTTCTCTACACCCTTCTCCAGGCAGTGGGGAACGGGCACACCTATCTTCCCAGGGAGGAGCTGCTGGCTCAGGGCTCTGAGCTTTTAAGAGTGGACAGCCAGGTGATGGAGAAGCATCTGATGGATATGCAGATGGAGAAGCGGATTGTGGTAAAGAGGCAGGGCGATGACGGGGCGGCGATTGTTTATGCTGCCCAGTATTATTACCTGGAGCTGAATACCGCCAAGATGCTCCATGACCTTAATATCCGGGGCGAGGTGGCAGAGGAGCAGATCCATGGAAAGCTTCTGGAGATTCAGGAGGAGGAAGACATCAAGCTGGATGAGCTGCAGAGTGAGGCGGTGCGCCAGGCAGTGAACTGCGGCCTGCTGATTATTACCGGCGGCCCGGGTACTGGGAAGACCACCACCATTAACGCTTTGATACGGTTCTTTGAGCGGGAGGGGCTTTCCATCCTTTTGGCGGCGCCTACCGGCAGGGCGGCGAAGCGGATGACCGAGGCCACCGGCTGTGAGGCGAAAACCATCCACCGGCTCTTAGAATTGACCGGAAGCGTGATGGGGGAGAAGGAGAATACCTCCGGCGGCATGCATTTCGAGCGGAATGAGGAGAATCCTCTGGATGGGGATGTGGTGATTATCGACGAGATGTCCATGGTGGACATTCATCTGATCCATGCCCTTCTTCGGGCGATTACTGTGGGAACCAGGCTGATCCTGGTGGGGGATGTGAACCAGCTTCCCAGTGTGGGGCCGGGGAATGTGCTTCGGGATATGATAGAGAGCCAGGCATTCCCCGTAGTGAAGCTGACAAAGATCTTTCGTCAGGCAGCGGAAAGCGATATCGTGATGAACGCCCACCGGATCCATAATGGGGAGCGGGTGGACCTTTTAAAGCGGAGCCGGGATTTCCTCTTTATCCGGCGGGAGAGTCCGGATGCCATTATCAGCGCCATGCTGACCCTGGTGCAGCAGAAGCTTCCCGGCTATGTCCATGCCCGGCCATTTGACATCCAGGTGATGACGCCTATGCGAAAAGGCGCTCTGGGGGTGGAGCGGCTGAACGGGATATTCCAAAGCTTTCTGAATCCCCCGGCTCCGGAGAAGAAGGAGAAGGAAGCAGGACAGACCATTTACCGGGAGGGGGATAAGGTAATGCAGATTAAGAATAATTACCAGATTCCCTGGGAGATCCGGAACCGCTACCACATACCAGTGGATAAGGGAACCGGGGTCTTTAACGGAGATATGGGAATCATCCGTGAGATCAATGAATTCGCGGAGCTGGTGACCGTGGAATTTGACGAGGGAAGGCTGGTGGAGTACAGCTTTAAGCAGCTGGAGGAGCTGGAGCTGGCCTATGCCATCACCATTCATAAGTCCCAGGGCAGTGAGTACCCGGCAGTGGTGATTCCCATTCACTCCGGCCCCAGGATGCTGATGACCAGGAATCTAATTTACACCGCGGTCACCAGGGCAAAGCAGTGTGTGTGTCTGGTGGGCCTTGCCCCGGCGTTCCATCAGATGGCGGATAACTGCGTGGAGCAGAGGCGGTATTCGGGGCTTCGGAGCCGGATTGAGGAGCTGAAGGAAATCATGGAAGACAGGAAGGAATAGAGTGAAAGGGGGATTCGATGGCATATGGTTCAGGAAGAAGGGTGGAAGGCGTGTCACCGGCGGGTTCGGGAAGAAGGGTGAGCGGCATATCACCGGTGGGAGCCGCCAGAAGAGTATCCATCACCGGCGCGGCAAGGGAAGGAGCAGTGGGGCTGATTTTTCCCCGGCGCTGTCCGGTCTGCGGGGATATCGTAAGGCCTAAGGGCCGGCTGATCTGCCCGGAATGTGTGAAGCGGCTCAGCTACGTCTCTGGCGCCACCTGCTTAAAGTGCGGAAAGGAGCTGACGGACCAGATAGGCGAATACTGTCTGGGGTGCAGCAGGCATAGGAGAACCTTTGACAGGGGAGTGGCCCTTTTAAATTATAATGAGGTCTCCGCCGATTCCATGGTTCAGATTAAGTATAAAAACAAGAGGGAATATCTGGATTTTTACAGTGACGAGATTGTCAGACGGCTGGGAGGGAAGCTGGCCAGGATGAAGGCGGATGTGCTGATGCCGGTTCCGGTTCACCCTTCCAGAAAGCGCGCCAGGGGATACAATCAGGCGGAGGAGCTGGCAAAGCGCCTTTCTGGCCTGATGGGGATACCACTATGCACGGATGTGCTGGTGCGGACCAGGAAAACCCTACCCCAGAAGGAGCTGACTCCCCAGGAACGGCTGAAAAATCTGGAGCAGGCCTTTGGGGTTCGGGAGGAGGCGCTGGATACGGGGATTCGCTCTGTGCTTTTAGTGGATGATATCTATACCACCGGAAGCACCATGGAGGCCTGCGCCCGGGTGCTGAAGCGGGCGGGGATCCAGAGGGTTTATTTTGTTTCGGTGTGTATCGGAGGGGATCGATGAAAACATTTCATATTCATGGAGATTGTAATCCTAAGCTGCATTATATGGTAAATATGGAATCCAGGCTGAGGGTGATGAAAGAAATTCGAGGCAGTGGTGTAGACTGAAAATGCATAGAAAATGTATGATGCTTCAGAGTTTCCGATTTAATATAAAACAGGACGGTCAAAGTATTTCTGACTGTCCTGTTTTTTTAAAACATTCTTGAAAATATGAGGAAAATGTACTATGATAGATGAGGCTAAATTGTATATAAAAAGTTCAAATCCCTGTATTTATATTCAAATGTAAATGGAAATGTGGGATGAACTGGAAAACAGGCAGAAGGGAAGCACATAACATGGAAGATGGGCGTTACAGGAACAGAGAAGAGCTGGTATATGAGAGTCTGAAGCGGGATATCCTGGATTTAGAGCTGAAGCCGGGACAGCTGTTAAAGGAGACAGAGCTGTGCGAGCGGTTCGGCGTGTCCAGGACGCCGGTGCGGGATGCCCTTCGGATGCTGCAGGAGCAGGGGTTTGTGTTGACCGTGCCTTATAAAGGGATTTATGTCACCCTTTTAAATCTCAGCAATATCAAGCAGATGATCTACATGCGGGTAGCAGTGGAGACCATGGTGCTCAGAGATTTCATAAAGGGGGCCACCCCTATGGTGATGGAGGATATCCGCTATCTGATCCGGAAGCAGCAGGCTGTCATCAAGGAGCCGGATTTTAAGCCGGAGCAATTCTACCATCTGGACGCGCAGATGCACGGCATCTGGTTTGAGGCGACGAGGAAGCAGAAGCTGTGGGAGATCCTTCAGGCCCAGCAGCTTCACTATACACGGTTCCGTATGCTGGATTTTGTGACAGAGACGGACTTTACCAGGATTATCAAGGAACACCGGCGAATGTTCGAGCTGATTGAGAAAAAGGATGTGGCGGGGCTGGAGGAGGCCTTAAAGGATCATCTGTATTACAGCATGAAGCGGATGCGGCATCAGATCGATGTGGAGTACCGGGATTACTTTGAGGAAGAAGAGGAAGAGGGGAAGTTTGATATCTGATGAAAAATATTGCTTTGATCGGCTTTATGGGAACGGGAAAGAGCACTGTATCCCGCTATTTGAAACACGCGTTCGGGATGGAAGAGATCGATGTGGATGAACGGATCGTGGAGGCGGAGGGAAGACCCATCACGGAAATCTTTGCAAATTACGGGGAGCCTTATTTCCGCGACTGTGAGAGCCAGGCCATCGTTAAGCTTGGGAACTGCCGGAACGCGGTGATTTCCTGCGGGGGCGGCGCTGTGATCCGAAAGGAAAATGTGGAGAATTTAAAGAAGATCAGCACCATCGTCCTTTTGACTGCAGAGCCACAGACGATTTTAGAGCGGGTGAAGGATTCGGATGAGAGGCCCATCTTAAATGGAAATATGAATGTGGAATTCATCGAAGGGCTGATGGCAAAGCGCCGGAGGATCTATGAGGAGGCGGCGGATGTGATCGTGGCTACAGATGGGAAGACGGTGGAGGAGATTGTGAAGGATCTGATGGAGAAGATAGAGGAATAAAGGCAGAGCAGGAGAGAAGCCCTGCCCTGCCGGATCGTGCTGCGCTCAGCTTAAATAACTCCGCATAATTTTTAACGCATTTTTTTCCAGCCTGGATACCTGGGCCTGGGAAATATGAATTTCTTCGGCAACCTCGGTCTGAGTTTTGCCCTCAAAAAAACGCATGTCAATAATATGCCTCTCCCTCTGGGGGAGTTTTTTCATGGCTTCATTCAGGGAGATATCTTCTACCCAGTTTTCTTCCAGATTCTTTTTGTCGCTGATCTGGTCCATCACAAAGAGAGGATCGCCGCTGTCAGTGTAAACCGGCTCATAGAGGCTGACCGGGCTTTGGATGGCGTCCAGGGCGTAGGTGACCTCCTCCTTGGTAGCCCCTACCTCGTCGGCGATCTCCATGATGGTGGGCTCCTTCATATTTTTCTTCATTAAGGCTTCCCTGGCATAGATGGCCTTGTAGGCGGTGTCCCGGATGGAGCGGGAGACCCGGATGCTGTTGTTATCCCGAAGGAACCGCTTGATCTCTCCGCAGATCATGGGAACGGCATAAGTGGAAAACCGTACCCCTTGCGTTACGTCGAAGTTGTCAACTGCCTTCATTAAACCGATGCAGCCGATCTGGAACAGGTCGTCTACGTTCTCGGTATTATTGGCGGCGAACCGCTGAATCACGCTCAGCACCAGCCGCAGGTTTCCTTTGATGTACTGCTCCCTGGCTTCCCTGTCACCCTCCAGAATCCTCTGAAACAGGGTTTCTTTTTCCTCATTGGTGAGAAGAGGAAGCTTTGAGGTGTTAACTCCGCATATTTCCACTTTATAAACAGGCATGTGTCTTACCTCCCATTCATTCAGTACAACTGTCAGTTGCCTTATAACGGAAGGATGGACGTTTTTTAGTGGATTTATACCGGGGATTCGCTGAAAAAAACTTCCAGCTAAGCTGCACATAAACAAAAACTTCCAGCTACAGCCTTACATAAACAGAAGATAAAAACACCAGGCCGTCTGCTTCAAATCTTGCGCCGCCGCCATGCTGCGCTGCCACGGCTGCCACAGAGGCTGTCCCGACGCCGAAATCATTTCGCTTGTTGGAAAATAGCCTGCCGCCCTTTTCGGTAAACCGGCCGTCAAAGCTGTTGTCCATGGTGATGGTCAGCATCTCGTGCTCCAGGCGGCTGTTCATCCGGATAAACATGCTCCCTTCGCTCATGCGCAGACAGGCGTCGATGGCATTTTCCAGCAAATTCCCAAAAATCACACACAGGCTGCTGTCGGTGATCTGCTCTAAATGCTCCGGAACAGCCAGCTGAAAGGAACAGGCAATGCCTTTTTCCTCCGCAATGGCGGCATAATGAGAGACGATCGCATTGACTGCGATATTTTTACAGTAAATGATTTTCTGGTCGGAGGGGATTTGTTCCACCAGCGTATCCAGGTAATCGGCCAGATTTTTCCGGTCTCCCTCCTGATTATAGCTACGGATGACTGCCAGCTGGTGGCGCAGATCGTGCCGCTGTTCCCTCACGGCTTTTGCATTCTGCAGAAGCACCTGGTAGTGTTTTTTCTGTTCCTTCACCTGTGTTTCCATCAGGCTGACTTCAAAGGCCAGCTGCTGCTTCTGCTGCTTCAGCTGCAGGGCATCCCGGAAAAACAGGCCGCCGATGACCCCGGACATCAGCATAAACAGGACGGTCCCGAACTGGAACACAGAGGACAGCACGTCAGTAAAGCGGAGAATATAGTTTGCAACTTCAAAGGCTGCGCTGAGGGCAAGCACAGCCACAGGAGGAAAAAACTGCCTGGCAGCCTGGTTTTGATATCGAACCCATTCATAAAGGATGGATCCTGCCAGGAACAAAAGGGAAAAGGGGATCAGTATATGAAAGAAATACATGCTTTGAGAAAACCCCACGATCCCCAGAAGCTGGAGCAGGAAAGCCGAGGCAGCGGCAGATAAATCCACAAGGCATAAAATGCGCAGGGGATATTCATTGTGGAAGGAAATGATGGTGATGGTGAACAGCAGGAGGGGAACCGGGATGGTGTAAAGCCCCATAAATGCAAGGAGATACAGCAAGGTGGGGTTGTGGATGAGAATCTCTGTCAGGTTGCATTCCCCAAAGCACCATAGTCCCACAGCCAGAGAGGCCAGGCCAAGGTACAAAAATACCACGCCCTTTCGCTCAAATGGAGTGACAATCAGAGCGATAAAGGCCAGAAGCAGGCCGATGGCAATCTGGAGCAGGGAGATGATAAAAGGAATGCCCATGGTTTCCATCAGGCAGGTGAAAATATCCGACAGCCTGCCAACAAGGAAGGGGGAGACTGCCAGTGTGCTGCGGGTTTTGGGGGAAAGATATTCGATCCGAAAGGGGACTAAGTCGCGAAAGCCATCCAGAGGCAGCGCAATGATCGTTGTGGCCGGATCCACCATAAATTTGGGATAGCTGTCCTCCTGGCCGGTCTCATAGAGCAGCGTGTCATCGATATAGACCTTAAAGGGGGCGTAGACGCTTTTTACATACAGGCAGTCGCCTTCTTCCACAAAAATATCCGCGGTGAGGGTGACCGGGGTACGGGGAGGAAGGGAGGAAAAGCTGTGGGGAAGGGTTACTTCCAACTCCTCTTTGCCAATCAGCGCCAGAACCTGTTGAATTTTCTCTACGCTGTTCTGATAGGAGGGGGTTTCTTTTCGATATCCACGGCTGCCGGTGAGGAGGGCAAAGAGGCATAAGGCATAAAGGATGGCAGATAAAGAAAATATGGTGCGAATGGCTTTATTCATCCATGAATCTCCTTCCTTTTTCATCATGATTCGGCTTGTGCATAAAAAAGAAAATCAACAAGAAAAGCAGCGAACCGCTTGCCCTTCTTGCTGATTCATCTGTCAATTATTGCCCTTCTGCTTCCGATTGAAATGCCCGAATCGCATCCGCCGTTTGCTGGTAATCCGCCGTTACCTGGGAGAATAAGCCCTCTACCTCAGGGCTCCATCCGTTCCGAAGAGCCTCTGTCAGCTGGTGGCTGGAGTGATAGAGCTTAGTAAAGCTTAAGTTCTGGCAAACGCCCTTGATGGTGTGGGCAGCACGGAAGGCCTCGTCGTAATCCTTAGCCTCCAGGGAGCTGCAGAGAGTGGAATAGCTTGGGTCATCTAAAAATTTTAAAACAAATTTCCGTACCAGGCGCTCGGTGCGCAGGCGGCCGATTACGTCGTCATAATTGCCTCCCAGAGCAGCATAGCAAGCTTGTAAATTCATAAGGTTCTCCTTTCATGGCATAGCTGCCACTTATTTATAAAGCATTTCTTTTACGATATTCTTCATGGTTTTTTGATTATCATAGACCGGGACGCTGGTCTGGAACTCCTTTTGGATCACATCCGCCGCTTCCGCCAGACACTTAAGAAGCAGGGGATTAAAGGTGCCGCACTGTCCGTCCATAATCATCTGAACGGCTACTTCATGGGTAAAGGCCTTTTTATAGACGCGCTCGCTGGTCAGGGCGTCATAAACGTCGGCCAGGGCTACAATCTGAGCAGCGATGGGGATATCGTCCCCCTTCAGCCGATCCGGATATCCACGTCCGTCATAGCGCTCATGGTGCCAGCGGCAGATATCGTGAGCCATCTTAACCAGCGGCTCATCCTGATACACCGGAAGCTCGCTTAACATATCCGCTCCAAGGGTGGTATGGGTCTTCATAATGGTAAACTCTTCATCCGTCAGACGCCCGGGTTTATTTAAGATCTCGCCGGGAATCCCGATCTTTCCGATATCATGCAGGGCAGAGGCAGTACTGATCAGGTTAATCTCCGACTGGGTAAGAGGGTAGCGGTCAGTAAAATGGATCAAATGCTGCAGCAGAAGCTCAGTCAGGGTGTGAATATGTAAAACATGAAGGCTGCTCTCTCCATTACGGAATTCAACGATATGGCTTAAAATATTAATCATCATATCGCTTTGCTTTTCCTTTTCATAAATCTGCTGCTCTACCATCTCGATCAGCTTTTTCTGCTTCGCATAAAGGAGAATGGTGTTCACCACACGGCGGTGGACAATCACTGCGTCAAAGGGCCGGCTGATAAAGTCAGTGATGCCCAGGGCATAGGCACGTTCGATATGGGATGCGCTGCTTTCCGATGAAATCATGATAACCGGGACATTTTCAATCCAGTTTTTCTGGTTCATAACCTTCAGGACGCCGAAGCCATCCATATTCGGCATGACGATATCCAGTAAAACCAGGGAGATTTCCTCGGCATGCTCCTCTAAAATGGCGATGGCCTGGACCCCGTCCTCCGCCTCCATGATGGTGTACTCGTCCTCCAGCATATCCGTCAGAATTTCCCGGTTCATCTCGGAATCGTCGGTGATCAAGATACTCGGTTTGTACCCTTTGTTTTCGCTCATAAAATTTCTTCCTCACAGATAATGATAAAAAATATGGAACAAATTAATTATAAGAAATGGAGGGGAAAAACGCAAGTACTTCTTTCACATTTTGGGGGATATTGTATTTTTTTTCGAACCGGATTATAATGATCCTACCAGGGAAGGAGGTTTAGCCCTGGCATCATGAAATTATGAGAGGAAGAGCGATGCTGTACCAGATTTCTGACGGGACGGTAATGGCAGGGGGAGTCCTGATTTTGTCCCATATTGATTTTGAGATTCGGGGAAATGAAAAGATAGCGGTGGTGGGGGCCAACGGGGCGGGAAAGACCACGCTTCTGCGGCTGATTGCCGGGGAAATCGATTTAGACCGGGATGATAAACGCCAGGGACCGGGAATCCGTGTCTCCAGGGCGATTACCACAGGGCTGCTGAAGCAAAGCCTGATTTCGATGAAAGGGCCGGAGCGGACGGTGGAGGAGCTTCTCATGGGAGACGGCCCGGCGGGGGATGCCTTTTCCAGGGAGCGGTTCCTTTGGGAGACAGAGTTTGACCGGATGTTTACTGGGCTGGGATTTCAAAAATCGGAAAAAAAGCGGCGGTTTTCGTCTTTTTCCGGGGGAGAACAGACGAAAATCGCCCTGATCCGGCTGTTGCTTTTAAAGCCGGATATATTGCTTCTGGATGAGCCTACCAATCATCTGGACGTACCTTCGGTGGAATGGCTGGAGGAATATTTGAAAAGCTATGAGAAGGCGGCTGTCTTCGTGTCCCATGACCGGTTTTTCCTGGACCAGACTGCGGATGTGGTTTATGAGCTGAGCGGGGGAAGGCTGACCCGGTATCCTGGAAATTACACCCATTACCGGGAGCAGAAGCAAAAGGATATAAGCCTTAAGCAAAAGCGCTGGGAGAAGCAGGAAAAGGAGCAGAAGCGGCTGGAGGAGCTGGTGGAGCGGTTTAAGCATAAGCCGAATAAGGCAGGCTTTGCCCGGGCCAAGAAAACCATGTTGCAGCGCATGGAGCGGATCCAGAAGCCGGAGAGGGATGAGGTGCATCGTTTTACCGGCGAGATCACGCCGGCAGTTATGGGAAGTAAATGGGTGCTGGAGGCAAAGCATCTGAAGATCGGCTATGACCGCCCTTTGCTGGAGCTGTCCTTCCGGGTGAAAAGGGGGCAGAAGATCGGCATTATCGGGAACAATGGGGCGGGGAAGACCACCTTCCTGAAAACAGCGGCCGGCCTTCTGCCTCCCTTAGAGGGGAAGTGCCTTCTGGGGAATCAGATTACTACGGGATATTTTGACCAGCATACAGCTGACCTGGAATCAGAAAAGTCGGTGATGCAGCACTTCCACCATCAGTTCCCGGCCCTTACAGAGAAGGAGGTTCGCAGCAAGCTGGGGGCCTATCTCTTCGGAGGCAGGGCAGCATCCAGGAGGGTCAGTGCATTATCCGGCGGGGAAAAGTCCAGGCTGGTGCTGGCGGAGATCCTGGAGAGCCGGCCGAATTTCCTTCTCCTGGACGAACCCACCAATCACATGGACATCCAGGCTAAGGAAACCCTGGAGTCCGCCTTTTTGGCGTACCAGGGAACCATGCTTTTTATCTCCCATGACCGGTACTTTATCCGTCAGGTGGCGGATTCCCTTTTAATCTTTGAGGGGGAGCAGGCCCTGTATTATCCCTTTGGATATGAGCATTATCTGGAGCACGTAAGAAAATCTCAGGGCAAGGCTGGGGCCGCCAGGATCCAGGCGGAGGAGCAGGCGCTGCGGGACAGCCTTAAGGCGGTTCCCAGGGCAGAGCGCCACCAGCTGAAGGAGATGGGTACAGAGGAGGCTTACGCAGACTGGAGGCTGAGGCTGGCCGCAGAGCAGATGGAGCTGGCCGCCCAAAAGGCAGGGCGGCTTTGGGAGGAGCAGGAGAGGCAGAGGGAGGAGCTGCTTAAGAGGATGTGGGAGGAGCCGGGCCCTGGCGGGGAGATTCCGGCAGAAGGCCTGAAGAAGGATGGAGCGCTTTCCCTGGCATGGGAGGAGTGGACAAAAAGCTGCCTGGAGTGGTATGAGGCGTATTACGATTTTTCCTGTAGTGCCGGATGCCGTATATAGAACATGTGGAGAATACAATTTGATTGTGAAATTGAGAGTAATGGGGTATAATTCTAGCGGATATTGAGAATGCGATAGATGTATGGAAACCATTTTGATAATACCGGAATCATTTGGGAGGTATCAGTGTGAAGAATGAAAAAAGAGAACTGCTTGACAATGCTGAACTTCAGGATTTATATGAGAAATCGAAAAAATTGATTGATAATGCCAGAAACAGCATGGGGCAGATGGCAAATACAATTACGGTTCTTACCAGCTTTTTATTGGGAAGATATATTGTTGAGCAGGAACAACGGGGATCTGAAAGAGCAAAATATGGGGCTAAAATTTTAGATTCTTTGTCAGTTTATCTTACAGAGGAATATGGCAGGGGATTTTCAAGGAGCAATGTTGCAGGTATGCGTCAGTTTTATCTGGCTTTTAGGGAGCGGGAAGATGAAATTATCCAATCGGGAATTGGACAATTTGGACAGGCTTTTGGAATTGTCCAATCGGGAATTGGACAATTAGAAAACATATATAATAGGACGCCTTTTAAACTGAGCTGGACGCATTACCAAGTTCTTATGCGCATAGAAGATAAGGATGAACGGGATTTTTACGAAAAAGAGACAATACGGTCTAATTGGAATGTCAGCACTTTGAAAAGACAGTTTCATTCCAGCCTGTATGAGAGGCTTGCATTAAGCCGGGATAAAGAGGATGCTATGCGATTGGCGAATGAAGGGGCTGTCCCGCAAAAACCAGAAGATATTTTACATACACCGTATGTCTTGGAATTTGCAGGGCTGGAAGATAAAGCATCATACCATGAAAGCGATCTTGAGTCAGCTGTAATAGAAAAAATGCAAAAGTTCCTTTTAGAATTAGGCAAAGGCTTTTTGTTCGAACAACGGCAAAAAAGATTTACCTTTCACGAAAAAAATTTTTATGTGGACTTGGTCCTATACAATAGATTATTGAAATGCTATGTTTTGATTGACTTTAAGACAGAGGAACTTACACATCAGGATTTAGGGCAGATGCAGATGTATGTGAATTATTTTGATCGTTATGAGCGGATTGAGGGAGAAAATCCAACAATTGGTATTTTGCTTTGCAAAAAAAGTGACGAAGCCTTGGTTGATTTGACGCTTCCAGAAGATGCCAATATTTATGCAAAGGAATACAAATTATATCTGCCGGACAAGAAATTGTTACAGCAAAAGCTGAAAGAATGGCTGGACGAGGAAGAACAGGAGAATCGATAATGCTTGGAGAGGGTGAGGTCATATAGGCTGCGCCCTCTCCTTGCATATGGAATTGCTCTTGTCTTATTTTTTTCAACCGGCATGCGTCCCGCCCCGGTTTTTCTGGTACAAAATCAGCAGCCCCTTTAACAGCAGGGCGTCGTCATACACGATCCGGTGCCTGCACAGAGGGGTGACCAGCTTCGCCAGCCCTCCGGTAGCAACCACGGAGACGGCTTCTCCAAGCTCCTCCTCTATGCGGTCGATGATCCCGTCGATCTGGGCGGCGTTGCCGTAGAGGATGCCGCTGCGCATACAGTCGATGGTATTTTTCCCGATGACCCTTTCCGGGATTTCCAGGCTGATGTAGGGGAGCTGGGCGGCCTTGCTGCTCAAGGAGTCTAAGGAGACCCGCAGCCCAGGCAGGATGGCTCCGCCGCAGTAATTTCCGGCCTTATCCACCACAGACAAGGTGGTGGCGGTGCCCATGTCCACGATGACGATGGGCTTAGGGTGCTCGTGGATGGCGGCGACTGCGTCCACGATCATATCGCTTCCCACTGTTTTGGGGTTATCCATCAGGATATTCAGCCCGGTTTTCATGCCGGATCCCACTAGGAGGGGGCGCGTTCCAAGGATTTTTTCCACAGCGCTTAAGATGGTGGCGTTTAAGGGCGGCACCACAGAGGAAAGGATGGAACCCTCGATCTGCTCCGGCTGGATGTGGTAGATTTCCAGAGTATCTTTCAGGTTTACCGCATACTCCAGGGCAGTCTTGGAGGGATTTGTGGTGATGCGCTCTACAAAATAGGTTTTTTGCTGGTCGATGCCGCCCAGAACAATATTTGTGTTTCCCATATCAATGGCCAGAATCATAACAGGACTCCTTTCAGCAGACTGCTCACGGCTCTGCCGTTCACAGCAATAGAATGCATAGATTCTATGATAGATCTTTCCATAACCGGAATTTTATGCTATACTAAAAATAGCGGGCTTTTTTAAGCCTTGTTTATTGTAGCATAGAGAAAGAAAAAACTCAAGTAACCTGCCAGAAAGGCGGAACATAGATGTTAAAAGGAAAAACAGTACTATTAGGTGTTTCAGGGGGGATCGCGGCCTACAAGATCCCCAATCTTGCCAGCATGCTGGTGAAGAATCATGCCAATGTCCACGTGCTGATGACAGAGCACGCGGCGAATTTTATCACAGCCACCACATTCGAATCCTTGACCGGCCATAAGTGTATTATCGACACCTTTGACCGGAATTTTGAATTTCAGGTGGAGCATGTGTCCTTGGCAAAGCAGGCGGATGTGCTTTTGGTGGCGCCGGCCACAGCCAATGTGATCGGGAAGATGGCCCACGGCATTTGCGATGACATGCTGACCACCACCAGCCTGGCCTGCCAGTGCCCCAAGCTCCTTACCCCGGCCATGAATACCCGGATGTATGAAAGTCCCATCCTCCAGGATAACCTGGAGATCTGCCGGAGATATGGGATGACCGTGATCCCGCCGGCTGCGGGGCATCTGGCCTGCGGGGACAGTGGCCCCGGGAAGATGCCGGAGGCCGAGGAGCTGTTTGACTATATCTGCCAGGCCATCCAGTATCCCAAGGATCTCATGGGAAAGCGGATCCTGGTAACTGCCGGCCCTACCAGGGAGAAGCTTGACCCGGTGCGGTTTATTACCAATCATTCCACCGGGAAGATGGGCTACGCCATCGCTAAGGCTGCGGCTAGGAGAGGGGCTATGGTTACCTTGATCTCCGGCCCGGTATCCCTGGAGCCCCCCAGGTTTGCCACGGTGATCCAGGTGGAAAGCGCCAGGGAGATGTTTGAGGCGGTGACCAGCCTGGCGGCGGAGCAGGATGCTGTGATTAAGGCGGCAGCGGTGGCGGATTACCGGCCGGCAGCGGTCTTTTCGGAAAAGGTGAAAAAGTCCGGGGGAGATATGAGCATCCCGCTGGAGCAGACGGATGATATCCTGTCCTGGCTGGGGGAGCACCGGAGGGAAGGCCAGTTTTTATGCGGCTTTTCCATGGAAACAGAGAATTTGCTGGAAAATTCCCGGAGAAAGCTGGAGAAGAAGCATATTGATATGATTGTGGCGAATAATCTAAAGGTGGAGGGGGCCGGGTTCGGCACAGACACCAATGTGGTCACCTTAATTACCGCCGGGGCGGAGGAGACTCTGGAGAAGATGAGCAAGGACGCGGTGGCACATAAGATTCTGGATCGGATTTTTTAAAGTATGGAGGATTTACCCTTGGACAATTTAACAGATGAAATAAAAAAACGAAGAACCTTTGCAATTATTTCCCACCCGGACGCGGGAAAGACAACCCTGACAGAGAAGTTTCTTCTCTACGGAGGGGCCATTAATCTGGCCGGCACGGTAAAGGGGCGGAAGGCCTCAAAGCATGCGGTTTCTGACTGGATGGAGATCGAGAAGGAGAGGGGGATTTCCGTCACCTCCTCTGTGCTTCAGTTTAATTACGACGGATATTGCATTAACATTTTGGACACGCCGGGACATCAGGACTTCTCAGAGGATACCTACCGGACGCTGATGGCAGCGGACTCTGCGGTTATGGTGATCGACGGCTCCAAGGGCGTGGAGGCCCAGACCATCAAGTTGTTTAAGGTTTGTGTCATGCGCCATATTCCCATCTTCACCTTTATTAATAAGATGGACCGGGAAGCCAGGGATCCCTTTGAGCTGATGAGCGAGATTGAAAATGTGCTGGGGATCCATACCTGCCCGGTGAACTGGCCCATTGGCTGCGGCAAAAGCTTTAAAGGCATGTACGACCGGAGCACCGGGCGGATCTCTACCTTTACGGCAGCCATGGGCGGGGCAAAGGAGGTGGCCCATGAGGAATTTGACCTGGAGGGCACCGATGTGGACGCCTTGATCGGAGAAGATTTCCATCAGCAGCTGAAGGATGAAATCGAGCTTTTAGACGGGGCCAGCGATGAGTTTGATCAGAAAAGGGTAAGCGCAGGGGAACTGTCCCCAGTATTTTTCGGCTCAGCCCTGACCAATTTCGGGGTGGAGATCTTCTTAAAGCATTTCCTGGATATGACCACCTCTCCCTTAGCGAGAGCCACCACCACAGGAAGGGTGGATCCATTTGATAAGGATTTTTCTGCCTTTGTGTTTAAGATCCAGGCGAATATGAATAAGGCGCACCGGGATCGGATCGCGTTTATGCGGATTGTGTCCGGGCAGTTTAAGGCAGGCATGGAGGTGAACCATGTCCAGGGCGGGAAAAGGATCCGCCTCTCCCAGCCCCAGCAGATGATGGCCCAGGATCGGAAGATAGTGGAGGAGGCTTATGCAGGAGACATTATCGGCGTGTTTGACCCTGGGATCTTTTCCATCGGGGATACGCTGTGCACCTCTGGGAATCCCATTCAGTTTGAGGGAATCCCCACCTTTGCCCCGGAGCATTTCGCCAGGGTGCGCCAGATGGATACCATGAAGCGGAAGCAGTTTTTAAAGGGCGTTTCCCAGATCGCCCAGGAGGGCGCCATCCAGATCTTCCAGGAGTACAACACCGGTATGGAGGAAATCATCGTAGGGGTGGTGGGAGAGCTGCAGTTTGAGGTGTTGACATATCGACTGGAAAATGAATATAATGTAGAAGTAAAGCTGGAAAAGCTTCCCTATGAATATATCCGCTGGATCGCGAATAAAGATGAGATCAACGTGGAAAGGATCCAGGGAACCTCAGACATGAAGCGAATTAAGGATCTGAAGGACCAGCCGCTTTTGCTGTTTGTGAACAGCTGGAGCGTAAGGATGGTGGAGGAGAGGAATCCGGATTTAAGATTAAGTGAATTTGGCACAAGTTAAAGGCAGCATTATGACAAAGATAGAAAGGACGGAATCACAGATTATGTACAAGGAAAAAATCGAAGCCTACATTGACGCCCACAGGCAGGAGATGCTGGAGGATATCTGCGCTTTATGCCGGATCAATAGTGAGAAAATGGCGTATAAGCCGGGTAAGCCCTACGGGGAGGGGACGTTTATGGCCCTGACCAAGGCTCTTTCCATGGCAGAGAATTACGGCTTCCAGATAAAAAATTATGATAATTATGTGGGAACGGTGGATTTAAATTCCGGAAGCAGGCATCTGGACATCCTGGCCCACCTGGATGTGGTGCCGGCAGGAGAGGGCTGGGAGGTGACGGAGCCCTTTGTCCCCATAGAGCGGGAGGGAAGGCTTTACGGCCGGGGAACCGCAGATGATAAGGGACCGGCAGTGGCGGCCCTCTACGCTATGCGGGCAGTGAAGGAGCTTGGGATTCCGGTGACGAAAAACTGCCGCTTGATTCTGGGAACGGATGAGGAGTGCGGAAGCTCTGACATCGCACACTATTATGATGAGGAGTCGGAGGCGCCTATGACCTTCTCCCCGGACGGGGCATTTCCCGTGGTGAATATCGAGAAGGGACGTCTGGAGGGGCACTTTACCAGAGAGTTTGAGCCGTCAGCGGCGCTGCCCAGGATCTGCTCCATCCAGGCGGGACTTAAGGCCAATGTGGTCCCGGGGAAGGCCCGTGCCTCGGTGCAGGGACTGGATTTGTCTGACCTGTGCGACCTGGCCAAAAAGCTGGAAAAGAAAACCGGGGTGGAGTATGAGATTAAGGCGGAGCATGATGTAGCAACCATCACTGCCATCGGAAAGGGCGCCCATGCCTCCACGCCGGAGGAGGGTGTGAATGCACTGACCGGCCTGTTATCCCTGCTGGTAAAGCTTCCCCTGGCGCCCTGTCCTCAGGTGGATGCCATCCAGGATCTGCTGAAGCTGATCCCCCACGGGGACACCAGGGGAGAGGCGCTGGGGGTGAAGATGGAGGATGAGCTGTCCGGCCCTCTTACGCTGGCCTTCAGCCTGCTGAGCGTGGATGAAGCTTCTCTGGAGGGAACCTTTGACAGCCGCTGCCCCTTATGTGCCAATGAGAAGAACATGCTGGAGGTGGTGAGGAAAAAGCTTAAGAAAAAGGACTTTATTCTGTCTAACCAGTCCATGATACCGCCTCATCATGTGGACGGGGATTCAGACTTTGTTAAAACGCTGCTAAAGGCCTATGAAGAGTATACCGGGCGGAAGGGGGCCTGCCAGTCCATGGGCGGCGGCACCTATGTCCACAGCCTGAAGAATGGGGTGGCCTTCGGCGCCGCCATGCCGGAGACAGATAACCAGATGCATGGAGCCGACGAGTTTGCTGTGATTGATGAGCTTTTAACCTCAGCGAAAATCTTCGCCCAGGTGATCGCGGATTTGTGTGTATAGACGTGGAACTATTTTCTGAATATCAGGGTATGCAGAATGCTTAAGCGAATAAGGGAGGAAATCAGGATGAAGGATGCAAAATACGATGTGGTGGCATTAGGAGAGCTGCTGATTGATTTTACAGAAAACGGGGTAAGCAGCCAGGGAAATACGATTTATGAGGCCAATCCCGGCGGCGCCCCCTGCAATGTGCTGGCCATGCTAAGCCGTATGGGCCGCAGGACTGCATTTATGGGGAAGGTAGGTGTGGATATCTTCGGAAATAAGCTGAAGCAGGTGCTGGATGAGGTGGGGATCGACACCAGCGCCATGCGGATGGATCCGGAGGTACGGACTACGCTGGCCTTTGTCCAGACCTTTGCAGACGGGGACCGGGACTTTTCCTTCTACCGGAATCCGGGAGCGGATATGATGCTCTCCAAGGAGGAGCTGGATGAAGAGATGCTTCGCCAATGCCGGATTTTCCATTTCGGAACCTTGTCTATGACCCACGAGACGGTGCGGGAGGCTACCAAGAAGGCCATCGCCATCGCCAAGGAGGCGAAGGCTGTAATTTCCTTTGACCCGAATCTGCGGCCGCCCTTATGGTCCTCTCTGGAGCTGGCCAGGGAGCAGGTGGACTATGGCCTTCGCCAGTGTGATGTATTAAAGATATCAGATAATGAGATCCAGTGGTTTACCGGCAAGGAGGATTTTGACCAGGGGATCCAGATCCTGCAGGATACCTACCAGATTCCTCTGATTCTTCTCTCCATGGGGAAGGAGGGGAGCCGGGCTTACTATAAGAAGCTTCGGGTGGAGAAGGCGCCTTATCTCCAGGAAAATACCATCGAGACCACCGGAGCCGGGGATACCTTCGGCGGAAGCTGTCTTCATTTCGTATTAGAATACGGTTTAGACAACCTGGATGAGGAAAAGCTTTCCCGGATGCTTGCCTTTGCCAATGGCGCCGCGTCCCTGATTACCACGAAAAAGGGCGCTTTAAAGGTGATGCCTTATCCAGAGGAGGTGGAAGCCCTTCTTGCTCTATAGGAATGTGCGTCCTGTGGAACAAAGCCCTCCGCGGGCACATGCTTTACTTCCAGGGGCAAACATTCGCCGGAGCATAAGGGCGGCTGCCCGGCGCATATGATGGCAGTAAGAACTTGCGGCCGGAGGCACTCCAGTGAGGATTTGTGATTTAAGATATCGGGAAGTAATTAACGTCAGAGACTGCAGGCGGTTAGGCTTTGTGGGGGATATTGACTTCGACTTGGAAAAGGGCTGTATCCTGGCGATTATTGTGCCGGGGCCTCCTACCATCTGCGGATTTCTGGGAAGGGAAAAGGAGTTTGTGATCCCCTTCTGCGACATCCGCCAGGTAGGACCAGATATCATCCTGGTGGATGTGGAGGAGAAGGATGTAACCGGAAAATGCAAATGAGATGTTTCGATTCACAGCCATCTGAGAATCAGCAAACAGATACGTCAAGCCTGCTTGCAGGAAACTGGCCGATGGTTTTCAGGCGCTGTGAATCGTAACAATGAGAAAGTAACAGCCAGGAGGAAAAAACATTGAAATGCCCCTTTTGTTATGCAATGGATACGAAGGTGATCGATTCCAGGCCTGCCGATGATAACAGCTCTATCCGCAGGCGCAGGCAGTGCGAGACCTGCGGAAAGCGGTTTACTACCTATGAAAAGCTGGAGACCATGCCCTTGATGGTAATTAAGAAGGACGAGTCCAGAGAGACCTATGACCGGTCCAAGATCGAAGCGGGGATCATCCATTCCTGCCATAAGAGGCCGGTTTCCACCCAGCAGATCAAGGCGATGATCGATGAGATTGAAAATGAGATCTTTAATAAAGAAGAGAAGGAGGTTCCCTCTTCTGTCATTGGGGAGCAGGTGATGCGCCGGCTCCAGGAGCTGGATGAGGTAGCTTATGTGCGCTTTGCTTCTGTGTATCGCGAGTTTAAGGATGTAAATACATTTATGGAAGAGATTGGAAAATTACTTAAAAAATAGAAGGAGCTGAGGATGTGTAATAAGCTATTTACCCCATTTTATCCCAAAGCATGGGCAGAAAGCGCCTATGAGCTTCCTTATGAGAGGATGGCTGCCAAGGGGATCCGGGGGGTGATCTTTGATGTGGATAACACGCTGGCATTTCATAATGCACCGGCGGATTCGAGGGCCAGGGAGCTTTTTGCCCGCCTGCACGATCTGGGTATGGGAACCTGCCTGCTGTCGAATAATAAAGAGCCCAGAGTCCGGGCGTTTGCCGGGGAGGTGGATTCCCTTTATGTCTTTAAGGGGGGAAAGCCGGGGATAAGAGGATACCAGGCATCCATGGAGAAGATGGGAACGGATCCCAGGCACACGGTGGCAGTGGGGGATCAGCTGTTCACAGATATCTGGGGGGCGAACCGGGCCGGGATTTACAGTGTGCTGGTGACGCCCATGAATCCTAAGGAGGAGATCCAGATTGTGTTAAAGCGAGTGCTGGAACGCCCCATCCTCCGAGCGTATAGCCGGAAGCATCCACAGGAGCCCTTTGGGGGCGGCAGTAAGGAAAAGGGTAAGGTAAGGGAATGATTACATCAGTTAAAGTACGAAATTTGATTCTGGGCCAGGGACGTCCAAAGATCTGTGTTCCCATCGTAGGCCAGACCCGGGAGGAAATCGCTCAGGCAGCCGAGGAGATCCGTTCTCTTCCGGCGGAGCTGGTGGAGTGGCGGGCGGACTGGTTTGAGGCCCTGGAGGACGAGGCTGCTGTGATCCAGGTGCTGGAGGATTTAAGGGAGCGCTTTGGGGAGGAACGGGCGATTCTCTTTACCATCCGGACCCAGAAGGAGGGCGGCCAGGGAAGGATATCCCTTTCCCGATACCAGGAGTTAAACCTGGCAGCTCTTCAAACCGACGGGCTGGATCTGGTGGACGTGGAGCTATCAGCCGGGCAGGAGACGGCCGCGGCCATTGTGGAGGCGGCCCACAGACTTGGAAAAAAGGTGATTATGTCCAGCCATGACTTCTACCGCACGCCGGAGGTGGAGGAGATGATCGGGGCATTGAAGAGGATGCAGGAGTGGAACGCGGACATCCCCAAGCTGGCAGTTATGCCTAAAAGCCGCATGGATGTGCTGAAGCTTCTGACAGCCACCCTGACCATGCGGGAGCAGTATGCGGACCGCCCTATGGTGACTATGGCTATGGCAGCGGAGGGAACCATCACCCGCCTGGCCGGGGAAACCTTCGGCTCCTGCATCACCTTTGGCTGCGCCTCGAAGGCGTCCGCTCCGGGGCAGATAGAGGTGGAGCAGCTGCACCAGGTTCTGGAGATCATACATAACAGCATGAGCACGTAGCAATTCGCAGCATTAGTAACAGTTCAGACGGGGCATCTTCTTGCCCGTCTGCGCCGGACAAGAAGCATCGGATGTCCATCCGATGTGGAATTTGACAGGAATTTTAGCTTACAAGCAAGCTTGATGCCTAAAATTCCTGTCAAATTCCCCGCCGTCTGAACTGTTACCCAGCATTATAGAATTTTTAAGGGAATCCTTAAAAAAGAGTTGAAAATGCACAGAATATCGTTTAGAATATAAAAGATAATGAGATGAACGCATTTCTCGGCGGCTGGAACGCTGGAGCGTTCTTGAGATTTAAGGAGGAATATCTTTATGATATCAGCAGGAGATTTTAGAAACGGCATCACCTTAGAGATCGACGGACAGGTAGTTCAGATCCTGGAGTTTCAGCATGTAAAGCCAGGAAAGGGCGCGGCGTTCGTACGGACGAAATTAAAAAATGTGATTAACGGCGGCGTGGTGGAGCGGACCTTCCGTCCTACGGAGAAGTTCCCGGCAGCCAGAATCGATCGTGTGGACATGCAGTATCTGTACTCGGACGGGGATTTATATAATTTCATGAATGTGGAGACGTATGATCAGATCGCGCTGAATTCCGACCTCATCGGCGACGCCCTGAAGTTTGTGAAGGAGAATGAGATGGTGAAGGTATGCTCTTATAATGGCAGTGTATTCTCCATCGAGCCGCCTTTATTTGTAGAGCTTGAGGTGACAGACACAGAGCCTGGCTTTAAGGGAGATACGGCCACCGGCGCCTCCAAGCCGGCTACCGTGGAGACGGGAGCTCAGATCAATGTGCCCTTGTTTGTCAATATCGGCGACCGGGTAAAGATCGATACCAGAACCAGCGAGTACCTGGGACGCGCATAGCTTACCCATTCAGTATACCACAGATTATTCTTTTCAGCCTGTGTCTTCGGACGCAGGCTTTTGACGCTATTATAAAGGGGCGAAGCCCGATAAGGAAAAAGGAGACAACCATGAAGAAGATTCTTGAACGGATAGAGGAGGAGTTAAAGCAGTCCTTTACTGCCTGCGGCTATGAGGAGCGCTTTGGGAAGGCGGTTCTTTCGAACCGTCCGGATCTTTGCGAGTATCAGTGCAATGGGGCCATGGCAGCGGCAAAGGCTTATAAGAAAAAGCCTATCGATATCGCCGGCCAGGTGGTGGAAAAATTGCAGGGCAGCCCGGTATTTTCCATGTGTGAAGCGGTTATGCCGGGGTTCATCAACTTAAACCTGGACGCCGGCTTTGTGGCGGAATATATGAATCAGATGGCAGGGGATGAGCAGCTGGGTTTGGAGAAGGCAGAACAGCCTCAGACCATAATCGTGGATTACGGCGGGGCTAATGTGGCAAAGCCGCTTCATATCGGCCATCTCCGCTCTGCGGTGATCGGGGAGAGCATCAAGCGGATGGGCCAGGTTCTTGGCCATCATATGATCGGAGATGTGCACTTAGGAGACTGGGGGCTTCAGATGGGGCTGATTATCGAGGAGCTTCGGGATCGGAAGCCGGAGCTGCCTTATTTCCAGGAAGGATTTTCAGGGGAGTACCCCAAGGAGGCGCCTTTTACCATCAGCGAGCTGGAGGATATCTATCCTGCGGCCAGCCGGAAGGCAAAGTTTAAGCCGGAGGAGGGCGAGAGGGCAGGGATGAGCCAGGAGGAAATCCAGGAAAGGGAGGAGGCGTCCAGGGCCTTTGCCCACAGGGCCCACCTGGCTACCAGAAGGCTCCAGGAGGGATATCCCCCCTTTATGGCTATCTGGGAACACATTATGAGGGTATCTAAGGCGGATTTAGAGAAGAATTATGGGAATCTTGCTGTCTCCTTTGACCTGTGGAAGGGGGAGAGCGACGCACAGAAGTATATTCCGGACTTGATTCAGGAGCTGGAGAGGCAGGGGCTTGCCTATGAGAGCCAGGGCGCTCTGGTGGTGGACATCGGGGAGCCGGGGGATTCGAAGGAGCTTCCGCCCTGCATCGTCCGCAAGTCGGACGGGGCCGCCCTCTATGCCACCTCAGATCTGGGAACCATCATTGAGCGGGAGAGAAAGCTCCACCCGGATGCTTATATTTATATTGCGGACAAGCGGCAGGAGCTTCATTTTACCCAGGTATTCCGGGTGGCAAAAAAGGCTGGCTTTGTGTCAAAGGACATGCCCATGAGCTTTCTGGGCTTTGGCACCATGAATGGGAAGGACGGAAAGCCCTTTAAGACAAGGGATGGCGGCGTGATGCGGCTGGAGCAGCTCATCGGGGACATTAATGAGGCGGTTTATCAGAGAATTATGGAGAACCGGACAGTGTCGGAGGATGAGGCCAGGGAGACGGCTAAGCTGGTGGGGCTGGCCGCCTTAAAGTATGGAGATCTGTCCAATCAGGCGGCGAAGGATTACATCTTTGATATTGACCGGTTTATCTCCTTTGAGGGGAATACAGGGCCGTATATTCTTTATACCATTGTGCGGATTACCTCTATTTTAAATAAATACCGGGATCAGGGAGGGAAGACAGCAAATGGCTCCATCCTGCCGGCAGGCTCAGAGGCGGAGAAGGATCTGATGCTGCAGATTTCCAGATATCAGGAGGTGATGGAGGCAGCCTTTACAGAGAAGGCGCCCCATAAGCTTTGCCAGTATATTTATGAATTATCCAATGAATTTAACCGCTTTTACCATGATACGAAGATACTGGGAGAAGAGGATAAGAGAAAACAGGAAAGCTGGATCCAGCTGATTGCTCTGGCCAAGGAGGTTTTGAATGCCTGCATTCAGGTATTGGGGTTTGAGGCGCCGGAGCGGATGTAAGCAGGCTGCTGCGAGGCTTGCACAGCCCGGGAGGGCGTGAGCCGTAGCGCTGTGAGCTGCAGAGTAAGACACACAGGCGGCAGGCAGGGACTGGAGCGGAAAAGGAGATTTGGTTGAAGATAAAACAGATAAGTTTCAGCACATTTTGGAAGGGGGAGACTGGGATCCAGGCAAAGGTGGAGGAGGAGTCCGCCCAGTACCAGGTGCAGCTGTATGTGCGGGGCAGCGGGGTGAGAGATTATACCTGCTCCTGCAGGGAGGGAAATTCTTACAAGGGGATGTGCCCCCATGCCGCCCTGGTGTGGGAGGAGTATCAAAAGAACCAGGGAACGCAGGGGGCCGGGCGTAAAGAGGGAATCCAGGCCATGGTTTATACCTCGCCGGAGGTGCGGACCATGATCCGGGAATATACGAACCGGGAGGTGGCCCAGATCCAGCAGGAGGGGCAGGAGGCGCAGATCTGCCTGATTCCCTCCCTGCGCATCGCTGCCTCCGGCCAGGAGGTGACGGTGAGCTTCCAGCTGCAAAAGGAGCGGACCATAGTGCTTAAGGATCTGGTAAGCTTTGCCCAGGCGATGAACAGCGGGGCCTATGTGGAGTATGGGAAAAATTTTGCCTTCCACCACAGCCAGGATGCCTTTGTGCCGGAGAGCCGTTCCCTGGCAGTCTTTGTGTCAGAGCTGGCCAATACCTACCGGGAGTACTATTCCCAGTTCCGCAGGTCTTCCTTTGAGACGCAGCCGCCTCTGCGGGAGCTGAGCTTAAACCGGGAGATGCGGGATCGGTTTTTCTCTATCATGGAGAACCGAGTGGTGGAAACCCAGGTGGGATCCGGCAAAAAGAAGCCGCTTCTTGTCTGCCGGCAGAATCCACGGTTTTATGTGCAGCTCTGGCAGCAGGGGAAGGATGGGCTGAAGGTTTTCCTGGAAGGGAACCTGGTAGCCTTTTTCGGCGAGCGCTGCCTGTATCTGGGGGATGAGACCAGGCTGTACCGGTGCGATGAGGAGTGCAGCCGCACCCTGGGCGTGTTTGTGGATCAGATGAGCCGCAGCATCCGCCATACGGTGACTGTCAATGAAAAGGATATCCCCCTGTTTTTGGAGCGGGTTTTGAAGAAGATAGAGCCGTACTCTGTTTTTGGGGGAGATTCCATCGATTGGGAGCGCTACCGCCCCAAGCCTCTTCAGGCAGAGTTCCGGTTTGACTCCCTTCAAAAGGGAGAGCTGGAGATGGAGCCGATTCTCTCCTATGGGGACTACTCCTTCCACCCGGTGGAGGATGAGACACTGCCCAGAACCGTGTGCCGGGATGTGCCGGGAGAGTTCCGCATCAGCCAGCTGATCGCGAAATATTTCCAGTACAAGGAGCCGGAGGAGAAGAAGCTGGTGATCCGGAATGACGATGAAAGGCTGTTCCGGCTGCTGGAATACGGGCTCCAGGAGTTTTCCGCCTTAGGCTCGGTGATGGTGTCAGACAGCGTCCGGAGGTGGAGGATCCTTCCCCCGCTGAGGGTGAAGGCAAATGTAACCATGGAGAGTCACTGGCTGGACATCCAGATCGATATGGAAGGACTGACAGGCAGTGACTTTACGAAGATATTAGATGCCTACCGGCAGAAAAAGCGGTTTTACCGCCTTAAATCCGGAGAATTCTTAAAGCTGGAGGATGACGGGCTGCTGGCAGTGGCCAGGCTCAGCGATGGGCTGGCCCTTCCTGGAGGAAGCCTTTTGGAAAAGGGCGTCCGCCTGCCCGGCTACCGCGCCTTGTATCTGGACAGCCTCTTAAAGGAGGGCCCGGGCATCACCTTTTACCGGGATCAGCTGTTTAAGGCAGTGGTGCGGGGAATGAAGTCTGTGGAGGACAGTGATTTTACCGTGCCGCCTTCTCTCATAGGCGTGCTGCGGGGCTACCAAAAGCTGGGCTACCGGTGGCTGCGCACCCTGGACGCCTATGGCTTTGGGGGAATTCTGGCAGATGATATGGGGCTAGGGAAGACGATTCAGGTGATTGCCCTTCTGGCAGATGAATACAAGGAGGAGAGGGCAGAGCAGGAAACGCTGCGCACCCTTATCATCTGTCCGGCCTCCCTGGTCTATAACTGGGAGAATGAATTCCGGAAATTTGCCCCGGATTTGCGGGTGCGGGCGCTGGCCGGGAGTGCGGCGGATCGGGCGCTGGCATTTGCCCTGCTGAAGGAGGAGGCTCCAGGAGGCCAGGATGGCACCCAGATTCTTATTACCTCTTATGAGCTGCTAAAGCGGGACATAGCCCATTATGCAGAGATGTCCTTCCGTTTTCAGATCGTGGATGAGGCGCAGTTTATCAAGAATGCCTCCACCCAGAGCGCGAAGGCGGTGAAGGCGATTCAGGCGAAAACCCGGTTTGCGCTTACCGGGACCCCCATTGAAAACCGGCTGGGAGAGCTGTGGAGCATCTTTGACTATCTGATGCCAGGGTTTTTATTCCCCTATGCCCGGTTTAAAAAGGCTTATGAGCAGCCCATCGTAAGGGATCAGGATGAGGAAAGCCTGCATAATCTTCAGCGTCTGGTAGGGCCGTTTATCCTGCGGAGAGTGAAACGGGATGTGCTGAAGGAGCTTCCGGATAAGCTGGAGACCTGTATCTACTCCCGGTTTGAGGGACGGCAGCGGGATCTTTATATGGCCAATGCTGTGAAGTTAAAGGAGCAGCTGGAGCATTTGGAGGATAAGGAATTTCACAATGAATCCTTTCAGATTCTGGCTGCATTAACCAGGCTGCGGCAGATCTGCTGCGATCCGGCCCTGTGCTATGAGAATTATAAGGGCACCTCAGCCAAACTGGAGACCTGCATTGATCTGGTGCGCAATGGGGTTCAGGGAGGACATAAAATCCTTCTCTTCTCCCAGTTTACAGCCATGTTCCCCATTATCGAGTCGCGGCTCAGGGAGGAGGAGATCGGCTTTTACACCCTTACCGGGAGCACACCGAAGGAGGAGCGGCTTAAGATGGCGGAGGCCTTCCAGACCGATCAGATCCCTGTGTTTTTAATCTCCTTAAAGGCAGGGGGAACCGGCTTAAATCTCACAGCGGCGGATATGGTGATCCAGTTCGATCCCTGGTGGAATGAGGCGGCCCAGAACCAGGCAGCGGACCGGGCCCACCGGATCGGACAGGAGAAGCAGGTGACGGTGTATAAGCTGATCACCAAGGGAACCATCGAAGAAAATATTATAAAGCTTCAGGAAGCGAAACGGGATCTGGCGGATCAGGTGATGGGGGAAGGAGGCCTCGCCTTTCATGCTCTGGATCGGGAGGAGCTTTTGCGGATACTGGAGATGGGGATGGAGGTATGAAAAAGCACAGATCCCTGCAGAAGGTGTATTTTGCCAGCTTTATCGCCTTAGTGGTGATTCCGATCCTTCTGGTCTTTGCCATTTCCGTGGGGATTATCCGTACCATGATGCAGAATTCGGCCATCGCTGCGATCCGCAGCCGGCAGGCGGCAGTGGCCTCCAGCCTGACAGAAAGCGTAAGGGACGCCTCTCTTCAGCTGTCTCATTTTGTGTATGTGAATCAATAAGTTGTTCAACTTTTCCTGTCCACACTTATATACTAACACCAATGAGCAAGTTCAACATTGCCACGGAATATTTTCGGGCTATGTACCAGGCCATGGAAAAAGGCATCGCAAGTGGGAAGTTTGACGGCAACGCCATAGGACTGATGTTTGATATCAAGGAGGCCATGATCGAGTTTGTAGTCGGAAAGATCCGGCTTCTGAACCCCAATAAATTTTCTTTGTAAGGTGAATGTGAGCGATAAGGGACCGGCACGCCGGTCCCTTTCGCGTGGGGAAATCGGTGAAGGAGAGTAATGCGCGGCATGGTGGAGTCTCACCGGTTTCTTTGTTCGAATATCTGCATAGACGAACACTTCCGCAAAGTGAAAGACGATTTTAAAAATTGGAAAGAACAAAAAATTTTTGTGGAAATAGGGAAATAATAATGATAAAATAGAGATGCCGGGATGAAGGTCCCGGCGCTTTTATCGTATGTGGATTTCAAAGTGTGTTCGAACGTAACCGTTCAGACAGGGCATCATCTTGTCCTTCTGCGCCGGACAAAAGCTGGGATGTCCATCCGATGTGGAATTTGAGATGAACGGTTACATTCAAACAATAAAACGAGGAGAATATGGATGATGAGAGAGAAAAACTGGAGTTATGACTGGCTGGAGAATCCGGAAGTGTTTGGCGTGAACCGGGTGGAGGCCCATTCGGATCATCGGTATTACAGGAGCCGGGAAGAGATGGAACAGGGAGGGGAGGGGAGCTTTCGCACTTCCCTGAACGGAACCTGGAGGTTTTCTTATGCGGGGAACCTGGAGGAGATTCCGGAAGGATTTTACCAGGAGGAGTTTGACCTGTCTGGAATGGGGGCTATCCAGGTGCCGGGACATATGGAGCTCCAGGGGCATGGGCAGAAGCAGTATATTAACACTATGTATCCCTGGGACGGACAGGATGAGCTGCGGCCGCCCTATATTTCGAAAAAAAACTGTTCGGTGGGATGCTATGTGAAGGAATTTACTTTGCCGGCGGACTGGGATGGGAAGCGGGTTTTCGTATCCTTCCAGGGGGTGGAGACGGCCTTTTATGTGTGGTGCAATGGGGAGTTTGTGGGTTATGGGGAGGACTCGTTTACGCCTACGGAGTTTGAGCTGACCCAGTTTTTGAGACGGTGTGAAGAGGAGATCTGTCAGCCAGGCACCGAGGCAAAAGGGCGCGGGGATGGAGACGGGGCATCGGCAGTGAACCGTCTGGCTGTGGAGGTCCATAAAAGAAGCAATGCCAGCTGGATTGAGGATCAGGATTTCTTCCGGTTTTCCGGGATTTTCCGGGAGGTTTTCCTGTATGCGATTCCGGATGTCCATATCCGGGATCTGTTTGTGAAGGCCGGACTTAAGGAGGATTACCAGACCGGGACGCTGGAGCTGGAGACGGCATTGTCGGTTTCTGAGGAATGGGTAAAGGAGCTGGAGGAGAAGGCGGCAGGGGCTGGAGTGACGGAAGAGGCCTGGGAGAAGAATTCGGCCTGGGGAGCGGTAATTCGGGCGGAGTTATATGATCCGGAGGGGAGGCTTTTGCTGGAGCTTCCTACAGAGAGCCATGTGTTCCGGGGCAGCGGAAGGTTTTCTTTGTCAACTTTAACGGGAGAGGGGGGAATCCCTCAGGTGAAGACCTGGAGTGCAGAGATTCCTAATCTCTATCAGTTGGTACTGACGGTCCTGGACAAGGCCTCTGGGGAAGTGCTGGAGGTGATTTCCCAGAAGGTGGGCTTCCGCCGTTTTGAGATGAAGAATAAGGTGATGTATTTAAATGGAAAGCGGCTGTTGTTTAAGGGAGTCAACCGCCATGAGTTCGACCTTTACCGTGGACGGGCAGTGACCGAGGAGGACATGCTGTGGGATATCCGGTTTATGAAGCAAAACAATATCAATGCGGTCCGCACCTGCCATTACCCCAATCAGAGCCGGTGGTATGAGCTGTGTGATGAGTATGGCGTCTACCTGATGGACGAGACCAACCTGGAGAGCCATGGCTCCTGGCAGAAGATGGGGGCCTGCGAGCCCTCCTGGAATGTGCCGGGAAGCCTGCCGGAGTGGAAGGCGTGTGTGGTGGACCGGGCGAAATCTATGCTGGAGCGGGATAAAAACCATTCCTCCATCTTAATCTGGTCCTGCGGGAATGAATCCTACGCAGGGGAGGACATCCTGGCTATGAGCCGGTTCTTCCATGAGCGGGATGACAGCCGGCTGGTCCACTATGAGGGCGTGTTCTGGAACCGGGAGTTTGACGAGATTTCTGATATGGAGAGCCGGATGTACGCGAAACCGGCGGAGATTGAGGAATATCTGCAAAGGGAGCCGGGAAAGCCGTATATTTCCTGTGAATATATGCATGCCATGGGGAATTCTCTGGGAGGGATGAAGAAGTATACGGACCTGGAGCGGTATGATTTGTACCAGGGAGGGTTTATCTGGGATTACATCGACCAGTCCCTGCCCTTTACAGACTGTGATGGGAAGGAAATTCATGGGTACGGCGGGGATTATGGCGACCGGCCTACGGATTATCAGTTCTGCGGGAATGGGATTATTTATTGCGACCGGACTGTCTCACCCAAGGTTCAAGAGGTAAAGTTTTTATATCAGGATTTGAAGCTTACCGCTGACCGGGAAAAGGTGGTGATTCGAAATGACGCCAGATTTTCCGATACTTCCCGGTACCAGTTTACGTATCAGCTGCTGCGGGAAGGGCGCTTGATCTGGGAAAAGCCTTTTGATGCCTTGGTTTCAGCGATGGAGGAGAAGGCGTTCACCCTGGAGGAGGTGGGGCTCACAGAGCTTTTTGGCCTGCTGGAGAAGGCGTCTGAGGGAGGAGAGTATACGTACCGGGTGCTGGCAGTGCTGAAGGAGGATACTCTTTGGGCGGAGGCTGGATTTGAGATGGCCTTCGGAGAGACCACCGAGTATGTGGAAGGACAGAAGGAAGGCAGCTGCGCAGGTGAGGCTGGCGGGCATCAAGGCCAGATGGAGATTTCTGAAGGTCCCAGTCAGAAGGAGGAGTCTAAGGATCAAAGTCCGATGGAAGATTCGGGACGGAAGAATTTGGAAGAAAATCCTGGGTTGGATGAAAATCCCGGGAAGGACTGCAGGCTGTGGGTGGTTCACGGCGATATTAACCTGGGCGTCCACGGAAAGGACTTTACCGTGCTTTTTTCCCGGCAGGATGGAGGGATTGTGTCCCTTCGCCAGGGAGAGAAGGAGTGGATTACCCGTCCGCCTATGCCCACCTACTGGAGGGCGACCACGGATAATGACCGGGGGAACGGATTCAGCGTGAAGAGCCATATCTGGATGAGCGCCGGGATGTTTGTGGGATATCAAAATACAGATATGGAGGTGCTGGAGGAGGAGAACCGGGTTACTGTAAGCTTTACCTATGGCCTGATTACCACGCCGGCTGCCAAGACAAAGGTGATCTATGTGGTAACCTCAGAGGGGAAAATCCAGGTGGAGGCCAGATTCTTCGGGAAGAAGGGCCTGCCGGAGCTTCCGGCTTTCGGCATGAGGTTTAGGCTGCCGGGACGGGTCCGGGAATTTTCCTGGTATGGATATGGCCCGGAGGAATGCTATCCGGACCGGATGAACGGGGCAAGGCTGGGAGTTTATTCTTCCACGCCGGAGGAGAGCCTGTCGCCTTATCTGGTGCCCCAGGAGTGCGGCTGCCGGATGGGCTGCCGGTGGCTGTCGGTGGAGGATCAGGATGGGTATCAGCTGATGTTTCAGGCGGAGAGCGGCGAAGGGACTGAAGCCGGCCAGACGGGGCAGAGGAAAATCCGGGAAAGCTTTATGGCCAGTGTCCTTCCCTACACAGCACAGGAGCTGGAGCTGGCTGCCCACTGGGATGAGCTGCCCTCACCCCAGTATACCAATGTGTGCATTTATTCCGCTATGCGGGGCATAGGCGGCGACGACAGCTGGGGGGCGCCGGTTTATCCGGAGTACTGTATCAGCGGGGAAGAGGAGCAGAGGGTGGCGTTTACCATTGCTTTCCGGGGAAAAGCATAAGTGCCAGGAAATGGCTGTAAACGGCGACGGAATTGGTGAAGGAAAGAGTGATCATATGCTGATTGGTTTTTCGGTTAGTAATTTTAAATCGTTTTATCGGTCTCAAAGTATTTCTTTAAAAGCTGCGGATATTTCCAGGCATAGAGATCATTTGGTTCAGGCAGGAAATCAAAAGATTTTAAAAACGGGAATTATTTTTGGGGCAAATGCAGGCGGAAAGAGCAATTTTGTAAAAGCAGTGGATTTTTCAAACCTGATTATTACAAAGGGGTTGGAGTATGTTGACTTGTCGAAGCAGTATTTTCGATTAAAGGATGGGTGCGCGGACCTGCCGGGAGTATTTGAATACCGGATTTGCGTGGAAGAGCAGGAATTTGTGTATGGAATTGCCATTTCTTATACAAAGCGTGAGATCCTTGGAGAATGGCTGGTCCGCATGGAGCAGGATGGTTCGGAAACCTATATTTTTAACCGGGATATGGATGACGATGGAAACCGCGTAACGGGAACAGAAGTGAAATTTTATAATCAAGAGGAAAAAGTACGAATGGATATTTACCTGGAGGACTTCGGGGAAAACATTTCAGAGCCATTGAAACGAGTGACGATTTTAAGTGATATCGCATTGCGAAGTAATGAAAAACGAGGTGTTTTTTCAGAAATATTAAAGGTATATTTATGGTTTGCCAGGATGATTATCGTCTTTCCTACAAGCAAATATGAAAATTTGGGAGAGATAGCAGGAGATGATGCTACAAAAAGGCTGTTTTCTTTGATGATGAAGCGATTTGATACAGGGATTCAATCCGTCGAAAGCCAGGATGAAGGAGAGATTGACCTTGACCGGATTTTTGAGCGTCTTCCTTATGATGAGGCAGAAGATGCAAAGCAGGATGTGCTGAGGGAGGCAGAAAAGCATCCGGTTATGTTTCGTATGGACAATAAGATGTACATTTTAAAGAAAGATAAAAGAGGAAGTCTTATATCAGCGAAAATGCTTTTGAATCATGGCAATGAGAAGGATATGTTTGAGTACATGGATGAATCCGATGGGACAAAACGTTTGTTTCACTTAATTCCTCTGTTTTACGAAAATTTAGGGATGAGTACGATTTTAATCGATGAAATCGACCGCAGCCTCCATACCAATTTGACCAGGAGATTTTTAGAACTTTTTTATCATCTAACGGAAAACCAGAGAAATCAAATGATTATGACAACCCATGACTCAAATTTACTGGATTTGGAATTAGTCCGCCAGGATGAGATCTGGTTTGTTGAGCGGCAGAAGGATCAAAGCTCCAGCGTCTTCTCACTTAATCAGTTTAAGGACCGGATGGGGAAAGAGATTGACAAAGAGTACCTCCTGGGCCGTTATGGCGCGATTCCGATTTTTGGCCCTATGGAGGATGATGAATGGTTAATAAGTACAGACTAACTTCTGATGTATATGACCGGGAGCGGGAGGAGGACAAAATTAATCCCCTGAAAATATATTTTTTGTCAGTAGAGGGAAATGCCACAGAAGTGGAATACTTTAGAGAAGTGTCGCGGAACCGGAAGCTTCTCGGCATTCATTCCCTTGTGGATGTTGAAATTTTGGGGCGCGGGAGCAAGGATACCAACAGTGCCCCAAAACAGGTGATTGAATTGTTAGAAGAATATATCCGTCTGAGGGAGAAAAATGCGGAAGATATGATAGAAGATCTACCAGCTGCGTTTAAAGAGAAATACCCGATAGAGAAAATAAAACAGTTTCTTGATGATTCAAGCCAGCTTACGAATCGTGAGCGAAATACGTTTCAGACAGAATTAACAAAAATTGGTTATGATTTAAGCTACCGAAAATATTTAAGGAAGTACGACAGCGAGTATGATGAATTTTGTATCCTCATTGATCGGGACAGCCTGACCCACTCAGAAGCGAATATGATTCAGTGCATTGATTATTGCAGAAAAAAGGGATATTCCTGCTATATTGCAAATCCATGTTTTGAGTTTTGGCTTCTTTTCCATCTGGCAGATATAAAGAAAGAGTATGGCGATCGTCTCAACCAGATTGCTGAAAACAAAAAGGTATCGAATCATCATACCTTTGTCAGTATGGAAGTGTGGAAAAAAGCCGGCCATGGAAAAGGGATGATTCATTTTTCGGAAAATTACCTTCCCAATGTGGATAAAGCCATAGAACAAGCAAAAGAGTTTGCCAGCAATGAAGATGAACTGATATCAAATATCGGGTGTAATCTATGGAAGCTTCTGGAAGCAATGCGGCAGTTTAATCCATCCCATGGAGAATCGATGGAGGGAATCCTATGATTTATATTACTCATTTTTCCCTCCCTCCCTCCTGCGGCGGGAAGGAAAAGCATCGCATGGAGCATGAAGCAGGTCTTTCCCTGCTAAAGGAGGGCCTGCTTCGGGAGTTTGGGCTGGAGATGCCGGATATTTCCGCCGCGGTGAAGGCGGGGGAGAGGGGAAAACCCTATCTTTTCCAATACCCGGATATCCACTTTAATATCAGCCATAGCGGGAATGTGGCGGTCTGCGCGGTTGGAAGGAGGGCGCTGGGGGTGGACGTGGAGCTTGTCCGTCCGGTGAAGCTGCCTTCCTTCCGGCGGGTTCTTACCCAGGGAGAGCAGCAGAGACTGGAGCGGTGCTCTGGGGAGGAGAGAGACCGGGAGTTTTTCAGGATCTGGACATTAAAGGAGAGCTATGCCAAAGCCTTAGGAGTAGGGCTGGGCCTGGATTTTACCAGTGTGGAGTTTCAGCTGTGGCCTGAGGGAGAGAATTTCTGGCAGGCCAGGGCTAAGCAGATGGGAGGAACAGAGGAACGGGAATCTGGGGAGGAAGCATCTGCAAACGAGGGGTGGAGGCTGGTGCAGACGTTCCATAATTTTGGGGAAGAGGAATATGTGATTTCTTTTTGCGGGGAGGAAAATATCGAAGGGAATCACGTGATCGAGACAGACGGATTCCGGGAGTACATTTCGTAAGGAACTTATGGGCTGTTGTACCCTGGGCCGCATAATGGAGCAAACCATCGGATCAGGAGGAAGAGCGCGGGGATAAATAACATACAAATAAGACGAACATCCATCATGGAATATTCCGCCTCACTGCTAAAGCTGAAAAATATCTGCATGCGTTCCCGTGTCTACAAGCGTAAGGGTTAGAATGTCATGTTCAATCAGATAGATCAAAAGCCAGTCCGGTTTATTATGGCATTCTCTGAAACCTTTAAATTTGCCGCTTAATTCGTGGTCGCGATATTTCGCCTCCAGTTGTTTGCCCTGACGAAGTGTATCAACAACATTGTCCAGAAGTGAAAGATCCAGGCCGCGCTTCTTCATGAGTCGATAGCTTTTCTTGTAAGCGGTCGTAAATTTTACTTTGTACACTTATTCTTCAAGCGCCTTTTGCAGTTCATCCATGCTGGTGTATCCCTTGACGTCAGGAGCGCGGGAGATGCGTCTGGCTTCCTCCATAGCATCAAGTGTGCGCTGGCTGTAGCGGGGGAGTTCAACATGAAAGGGAAGTCCGCCCCGGAGAACACACTGATGAAGAAACAAATTTACCGCACCGGACATGTCCAGGCCAAGGTCATGAAACAAATCTGCGGCCTGCTTTTTGATATCTGCGTCGATTCGGATTTGAGTAGGTGCTGTAGCCATATAATTACCGCCTTTCAGTTATAGAGTACTCTTATATTATATGTATTTTGGTTTACAATGTCAATTATTTTACTGAATTAAAATTTCGTTACAGTTCACGGGGCGAGGAAAACTGGGCAAAAACAGACGTCAAGCTCGCTTGTAAGGCTGTTTTTGTCCAGTTTTCCACATCGGGCGAACGCCCGATGCTTCTTGTCTGGCGCAACCGGACAAGAAGATGCACCCCGTGAACCAATGTCATTAAGTTAGTACCAGCAACATAGGGCTTACCATGGGAAAAATGACAAAAGCAGGATACCCGGCTTTCCCATAGGCTAATGTTGGCGGTCGCAGACAAATTTGGGGCATGCCAAATAGACAGATTCCCCATCTGCCTAAAAAATGGTATAATGATATCGATGCTTAGGCTGCCCTATAGATAAAGTATCGCGGCTTACGGAAATGGGCTGTCTGTAGCCTTGGGAATTGGCGTTCCTTCCGTATGGGGATCCGTTCTTTTTGCAACAGGAGCATCACATGGTACTGGTCTTTCTCCGTGGTCAGACGGAGAAAGACTCTACAAATATGTGCAGCCATAGTGAAATTCACTTTGTACTCATGTTTTGTTTCTTTCTTTTCGATGACGGCACGGTTGACCAGCATTTCCGTTATGTTATAGGCAATAAGGTTTGCCCATATTTCCTGTTTGATATACTCTGGCTTGAACGAATGGTAGTTGCTCAGGCCAATCGTATATTTCAGTTTGCGGAACGAGGATTCAATGGACCACCTCCTGTGATAGAGAGCTTTGAGCCTCTCGGGAGGAAATTCTTCCCTTGGGAGATTCGTCACAACACATTCGTAGGAATCCTCTCCGATGGGGAACCTGGCGATACGGAAAGCAAGCGTATAGGTGTCAAGGGAGCCATATTCGATAAAATCAAAGGCGGACGCCTGGTCAACGAAACGCCGGTAGGTTCCCGGGAGAACAGAAATTTTCCTGGAATGGCTCCGCGTCAGAGTGACGGACACGTCAATATCAAAAGATTCCGTTTCCGGGAATTCGAAATTTCTGACCAGGCCTTTGGAATGGATATCCTTTGTGCGAAAGAGGAAATACTGCCCCTGTTCCACCACATGTGCCATGTTGTTGTAGGAGCAATAACCCCTGTCGCCTATGTAGACATTCTTCCTGCCGGGGAGCGTCCCATGCCGGTCCACAATGTCGCAGAATGCGCCAAATTCATTTTTTTCATGCACGGGCTGAAGGATCGCATCCGTATAGATGTGTGCATCCAGGTCGAAAAAAGCATTGATATGGATGCTGTAAACGCCGCTGGCGGAGTGGCCGGGCGAGCAGAAATACTCCGGGGGAGCCAGTTTCGGGCTGCTGAAAAAGGTGGTCGTGGAGCCGTCAGCGGCCAGATAGCGGTATCCATCGTCTGTGGCGGGAAAGCCGGCCAGCCTGCTGATGGAATCGTTAAAGCCCGCAAGGACGGCTTCCAGCGCTTCGGGCTTGAGTTTGGCCCGCTGCTGGTTCAGTGCGGGAAGGGAAGGCATTTTCTGATCCAGTCCCCAAAAGTCCAGCATCTCCACTCTGGCAGAAGAAGATCCTTTGGAGACAAGAAATGAAATAAGAGTGCCGGGTGGAATTTTCCGCTGTCGGGTGAAATCCTTTTTCGGATCGACAGCAAACCGTTTTGGATTTGCAATAACGGAATTCACAGCAGATAAAAAAGCATTTTTGATTTGGTTGTGCGGCATATGGTATGTACCTCCTTGGATAAAGAATGTTGAAATGTCCTAATCCAAGGGCCGCTCTCGCTACCTCTTAAATTCAATCAGTAGCGAGAGCGGCCGCACATTCCAGAGAATTTGTCAACCTCTTTTTTAAATATAAAAATGGTTAGACCCCACAAAAAGAATCTAACCATTTCAGGCGGTTCATTATTAACTTAATGACATTGCCCCGTGAACCAATGTCAGTTAGTTAAGAACCAGGTTAGATTCCGCTATAGGGGTCTAACCTAAATTTTATAAAAATATCCCAAAAGGGGTTGACAAAAACA
>CATOJE010000025.1 GCA_951800145.1 uncultured Lachnospiraceae bacterium
CACAGCCTGTATCAAAAGTAAAGTGACCGAATGGATGGACTCTCAGGCAGCATTTATACAGGCTTTGTTTGAAAATATCTGCTGGGAAAGTTGAGTTACTTAATATAAGCTGGTAACTTTCTTTAGGGATAATATTTTCTGATGGTTAGAGAAAAATAACGCTCTAACAATACAAGAAGAGGTAGAAAAGTTATATAATAAAGTTTAACAGACCAAAAGCAATCGTCTATGGTGGCGATTGTTTTTGGTTTTTAATATTTTTTTGCAAAATTTTTGCAATTTTAAAATCCTATAGGACAAATGATATATGATTGTGTAAAGGTAACTTGACAAAATGATATAATAGAGGTATTATATATGTAAAGGAAACTTGTCGAAATTTTAAAACTGTAGAAATAATAAACTGCAAATGAACCTTGTTATACGAGGAGGGATCATATGGAAAACAAGGTAGAGAAACTAAGAAGAGCTTTGAGCATGAATCAAGAAGATTTTGCCAAAGCAATACATGTATCAAGACAGACTGTTAGCGCAATCGAAACTGGAAAGTATAATCCATCTTTAGAACTGGCATTTGCTATTTCTGATTTTTTTGGCAAAAGTATTGAAGAAATTTTTATTTATGAGAGGGGAAACAAAGATGAAAAAGAATAATTTATTAGAAGGAATCGCATTTATTTTGGGGGGATTTATTATTTTGTGTATTGCGCTATTAACAGCTAGCAAGATAGATAGTATACTTATTGGTCTTGGTGCTGGAGGTATTTCTTCTGGTATTGTTATGACTTGTAAATACTTCTATTGGAATACACCTAAAAATAAAAAACGATATCAGAAAAAAATTGAAAATGAAAAGGTTGAACTTCATGATGAATTGAAAATAAAACTAAGAGATAAATCCGGGAGATATGCATATATAATTGGAATCTTGACGATTACTTTTTCCGTATTAGTATTTTCTATATTAGGAGAACTGGAAATCATTGAAAATTCACGTTTAATAGTGTTGTATTTGAGTGGATATTTAATTTTTCAGATTGTCATAGGCATTGTAATATTTAATCAATTACTTAAAAAATATGTATAGCTTATGACTATTGACTTAACAATGATTTGTTGAAGGAATTTAAAAGAAAAAAGGAACAGTGAATAAATCGCGTTTTTATTTATGCTATTTATTCACTGTCCTTCTTTTAATTTTCCGCTTAAATTTTCTCAATATTCAGTAGGCAAAAATCAAAAAGCAATTACAGTTCTAATTTTTATGAAAAAATGAACAAATATCCGAGTGTATAGATATTTGTTATGATTGGCTAATCGAGCATTAGCAACCGCCATCTTAAAATGGGACTATGGGATTGACTACTTGGAAAAATGCTCTAGAAGGCAAGATTGTGAAATCGGATGTCAGTATAGCAAAGAATTATTTGACAAAAGGGGAAATGCAGGATTTAAATCAGTTTGTCACCATGTATCTGGACTATGCGGAGAGACAGGCAAGGCGGCAGATTCCTATGACTATGGAGGATTGGGCGAAAAGACTGGATGTATTTCTTGAGTTCAATGAGGAGGATGTATTGAGAGATAAAGGAAGGGTATCAGCTGAAATCGCTAAAAGTTTTGCTGAGAGTGAGTTTGAAAAGTATAGAATCATTCAGGACGGATTGTATCAAAGTGATTTTGATAAATTACTGCTTGGAATTGGTGATGAGAAGTAGTTTATAAAAAATAATCTAACACTAATTTAACATCAATTTTCGCCAATTTAACATCAGCCTCACGGAAATATAAAGTTTTTTAGAGTTTCGGCAAAAAATAGATAAAAAACCCAAAGCTTCCTTTAACTGTAGCGGATAGAACGGAATCAAAACCTATTAATTAAAATGCTGGCTGCGGCTCACCGATCCAAACAGGGTTGGCAGTCGCAGTCTTTTTCTTGCTATTTCTTGCTTCCAATGATAAAATGCAAGACAGAAGTGGCAGAACGGTTGCTTAGGAAAGCAAGAAACAAGAAAAGCAAGAAACAGGAATAGCAAGAAAACAGAAAGAATGACAAAAACAGGTAAGATACGAAAGCAGGTAGGACAGGAAGTCCAGAAGGGTAAGAAATCAGGAAGCGAAAGGCAAGAGAGGGGCAGCAAGCGATATGCGGGATGAATTATTTATAAGGGGAAGCCTTCCCATGACAAAGAGCGAGGTGCGGGCGGTTTCTCTGTCAAAGTTAGAGCTGGAGATAGGAGCGGTATTCTGGGATATTGGAGCGGGAACGGGATCCGTGTCCGTGGAGGGAGCGGTCTGCCTGCACCGGATGGAAGGGGAGGCTTCGGGGACGAAGGGCAGTGTGTATGCCATTGAGCGGGAGGAGGAGGGGATCCGCCTGATTGAGGAGAACCGGAAGCGCCTTGTCCCGGGTTTTGCGGGATTTCATATTATTAAGGGCTGCGCACCGGAGGCATTGGCTGGGCTTCCGGCTCCTACCCATGTATTTGTGGGAGGCTCGGGAGGACATTTGAGGGAGATTTTGGAGGAGGCCTGGGGAAGGAATCCCAAAGCAAGAATCGTAGTGAATGCAATTACGGCGGAGACTCTTGGGGTTTGTATGGAAATTGTGAGGAAATATTCTCTGGATTTTTATGAGGTGGTACAGGTGATGGTGTCCAGGATGGAAAGGATGGGGGGATACCATCTGCAGAGAGGGGAGAATCCGGTTTTTGTGATTACGCTCCAGGGGAAGGGCAGCGATGGTTCGATTGTAAGCTCCTTATGAGAGAGCGATTGGAGAGCGTGATTGGGGAAATCCAGGGAAATCAGAAAAGGGGGCAGGATGGTGGCAGAGAATTAAGAATGGTGGCAGAGAATAAGGATGGTGACAGAGAATGAGGATGGAAAATATTCCAAGGCTTTTGATTACCGGGGGAAGAAGCGGAAGCGGGAAGACGGTGGCCACCTGTGGGATTTTAAGCATATTGCGGCGCCGGGGGCTGGCTGTGGCTGGATTTAAGTGCGGTCCGGATTATATTGATCCCATGTTCCACCGGGAGGTGCTGGGGGTGGGCAGTGGAAATTTGGATGGATTTTTCCAGTCGCCGGAGCAGATGAGGGAAAGCTTTCTGGAGGGATGTCTGGATGTGGGAAGGAGAATGGGAAGGGCCAGGGCGGATATCGGTGTGATCGAGGGTGTGATGGGATATTTTGACGGCCTGGGGGGCACCACAGCCAGGGCCAGCAGCTGGGAAACGGCCGGATGGCTGGACAGTCCGGTGATCTTTGTGGCAGATGGCCGTGGCGCCAGTTTGTCTCTTGCGGCTGAGCTTCAGGGCTTTCTGGAATTTTGCCCCTATGGGCCGGAGGCCCTTGGAATAAGAATGAATGCCGGCGTACAGGCAGCAGGAATGAATGCCGGCGTACGGGCAGCAGGAATGAATGCCGGCGTACAGGCGGCAGGAATGAATGCCAGCGTACAGGCGGCAGGAATGAATGCCAGCGTACAGGCGGCAGGAATGAACGTCAGCGTACAGGCGGCAGGAATGAATGCCGGCATACAGATGGCCGGGATGCAGAAGAACCGGGAGAAAAATGGAATCCGAGGGATTCTTTTAAACAGGGTTTCTGCTGGAATGTATCCGGCTTTGAAGGAAATGCTGGAGGAGCGTTTTTCTGTTCCTGTGGTGGGATATATACCGAAGCTGGACTGGCTGGAGCTCAAGAGCCGTCATTTGGGACTGATGCTTCCTGGAGAGATCGGGGATTTAAAGCAGCAGATGGATCGGCTGGCCCGGGAGCTGGAACAGACCATGGATGTGGAGGCATTGCTTGCGATTGCCAGTGAAGGGGTATCTGGAGTTTCCAGCCCGGCTGAACCAGGCCCATCTCCCGGGGAATGGAAGCAGGAAGGCGGAAAGTGCCGCAAAATCCAAAGGTATGGGGAACCTCAGCCCACGCCCAGCCCAATTCAGAAAAGCAAGGAGCCTCAGCCCACGCCCAGCCCAATCCGGAAGTGCAAGGAGCCTCAGTCCGCAGCCGGCTCAATCAGGAAGGAAATTCCCCCGGTAATTGCCATTGCCAGAGATGAGGCCTTTTGCTTTTATTACCAGGATAATCTGCGCTTGCTGGAAAGGCTGGGGGCGAAGCTTGTATTTTTCAGCCCGCTGCATGACAGAAGGCTTCCCGAAGGGGCCGGAGGATTGCTTTTTGGCGGCGGCTATCCGGAGCTTTATGCCAGGAGATTGAGTGAGAATGTCCGGATACGTCAGCAGATTGCCCGGGCGGCGCAGGAGGGAATGCCGATTTTGGGGGAGTGCGGCGGTTTTTTATACCTGCAGGCGTCCCTAGAAGATGAGCATGGCATATCGTTCCCTATGGTAGGAGCTCTGCCAGGGAATGGATATAGGACAGGGAAGCTGGTAAGGTTTGGATATGTTGTGCTTCAAAACAGGAATGGGGGCCAAAGAGACAGAGAGGAATCGGAGATGGAAGGATACCTGGGGGAGGATGACAGCTGGAACGAAGGGGGATGCCCGGAGGATGGCCAGATTGGCTTGAGGGATGGAGAGAGGATCCTTGCCCATGAATTTCACTATTGGGATTCGGACTGCTGCGGGGAGCGGATGACGGCCAGCAAGCCTGTGGGAAATCGATCCTGGCATTGCATGCAGCAGAGGGGAAATGTGCTGGCCGGCTTTCCGCATTTGTATTATCCATCCTGCGTGAACTTTGCAGACCGATTTGTGAGCGCAGTAAGGCAGGCCTCCTCTGGTATATCGTTCAGCAAATAACTGAAACGATATACTAGTGCCTTGGCTGAATATAATCCAGACAAGACACTAGGCCGATGCCTGTGAGTGAAGGCAGCAGGAAACCCGCAGGCGCTCTTGCATTTTATTTTCAATGCATTTATAATAGAAAAAAAGAAAATGTTATTTTTTCTTTCGTCAAGGAGAGAGGATCATGAAATACGGAAAGCTATTTCTTCAAATGCTGGCTGTGCTGGTGCTCAGCGGAGTGCTTGGGATAGTGCTGCTTTGCTTGGTATTTCGGATTCCGGCAGCTCCCCTTTACCAGCATGTAAAGGATACGGCCTATGTATTCGAAATCGAGGGGACATGGCCGGTGAGGGGCGGCAGGGAGGCAAATAAGCTGGATAATTACACCGATGCGTTGATGCTGACGAATGCTGTATTCCAGAAAGAGGATGCCAGCCTTCTGGATCGGGCTTTACGGGTTTATTTTCCATGGAATGAGAGGCAGACCCCGGATCAGCTGCTGCGTGATTATGTGCGGGGAGAGGCGGAGTATATTCCAGGTACGTATTCCAGATATTGGCATGGATATCTGGTGTTTCTGAAGCCCATACTCTTGTTTACAAATTACCTGGGAATCCGGGATATTAATCGGATCGTGCAGGCAGCTCTGGTTTTGGCTGTGCTGGCGGCTTTGTGGATACGGGGACAGAGGCGGCTCATCCTTCCCTTTCTCCTTTCCATCGCATATCTGAGGCCTGCTTTTTTGATTTACTCGATGCAGTATTCGGATATTTTCTATCTTAGCTTATGTGCTGTGCTTGGGGTATTGTGGGGGGATGGATACCTGAAGAAGGGAAACCGGTATTTCTTCTATTTTTTGATCCTCGGGATTATCACAAATTATGTGGACTTTCTTACCTATCCCATTGCAGCATTGGGAATGCCTTTAGTAACCTGGCTGGCGCTGGAGAAGGATATGGACTGGGCGGGGAAGCTGGCTCATGTAATCGGGTATGCACTGTCCTGGGCAGCTGGCTACTTTGGGATGTGGATGGGAAAGTGGATTCTTGCGGCAGGAATTTTGAAGGATTTTGGAATTATTGAGGATGCCCTGGGACAGGCACAGATACGGATGTCCTCTGTCCGGGATGCAGTTCCCATCACCCGCAGCGGGGCGGTGCTGGCTAATATTCGTGTGGGATTTGAGGGAATCGGGATGGCGGCAGGTGTGGCTGCGGTGCTGGTTCTTATCTATGGGCTTTGGAAGGTTCGATGGAGCATCTGGCAGTTCTTTGCCGGCAGCCTGCCTTATTTTGCCATTGCTCTGATGCCGGTTGCCTGGTATCTGGTTTTGGCGAATCATTCATGGGTGCATGCATTTTTTACCTATAAGGCCCTGGGGGTATCGGTATATGCAATCCTCTGCGCAGGGGCAGTTGCGAAACCTTTATGCGCCCGGTAGCGGGCACACCGCCACTCATAAAAGAGACAGGATTAGCATGAAAGAGGTGCCTTAATGACGAATCATAAATTAGACCAGGCGGCTATGGCGAAGGCCAGGCAGCGGTGGGACGGCATCGCCAAGCCGCTGACCAGCCTGGGGCTTTTGGAGGATTACCTGGTTCAGATCGCCGGGATCACTGGCAGCAGCCAGATCGCCATCGGAAAAAAGGCTGTGGCTATTTTCTGCAGTGATAATGGCATCGTGGAGGAAGGGGTCACCCAGACCGGCCAGGAGGTAACGGCAGTGGTGACGGAAAATTTTTCCAGAGGAGACAGCTGCGTCTGCATTATGGCAAGGCAGGCGGGGGCCTGGGTCTTCCCGGTGGATATAGGGGTGAATGGCCGCCTTTCCGGCTACGGAGAATTCCAGGAGGGGAAGGATCGGATGATCTGTCTGGAGGATGATGGGGAGAGAGCGGATCCCCGGCCCATCCTTTATCCTATCTGGAATCAAAAGCTGGCAAGGGGCACCAGGAATTTTACCAAGGAGCCGGCGATGGACCGGGCGATGGCGGTCCGCGCCCTGGAGACGGGGATCCGCCTGGCAGGGCAGTTAAAGGAGCGGGGCTATGGGATCCTGGCCACCGGGGAGATGGGCATCGGAAATACCACCACCAGCAGCGCGGTGATCGCTGCCCTGATGCAGGTTCAGCCGGAGCTTGTGACTGGCCGGGGAGCGGGCCTTAGCCTGGAGGGGCTGAAGAGGAAATGTGAGGTGATCCGCACAGGCCTGATGAAATGGAAGCCGGATCCATCGGACGGGATCGATGTGCTGTCTAAGGTGGGAGGCCTGGATCTGGCAGGTCTTGCCGGTGTATTTATCGGAGGCAGAAAATACCGGCTGCCTGTGGTGGCAGACGGGCTGATCTCCCTGGCGGCAGCTCTGGCGGCGGAGCGCATTTGCCCGGGCACAAGGGAATTTATCCTGGCATCCCACATGCCGGCGGAACCGGCAGGGGCTGTGGTGCTGGAGGAGCTGGGGTTAAAGCCTCTGATTCACGGGAAGCTGTGCCTGGGGGAGGGCACCGGGGCAGTGGCTTTATTTCCGCTTCTGGACATGGCGGCGTCAGTGTACCATGAGATGAGCACCTTCTCCCAGATTCAGGTGGAGGAGTATCATCATTTTTCAGACTGACGGGCATCGCTATTTGCAAAACGCTGCGCACGAGAACGCTATTTGCAAAACGCTGCGCACGAGAACGCTATTTGCAAAACACTGCACGAGAGCGCTATTTGCAAAACGCCGCGCGAGAACGCTATTTGCAAATCACTGCACAAGATCGCTATTTGCAAAATGCTGCGCGGGTGTGCGGGAAAAGAGACCGGATCGGTCAAAGCGGATAAGAAGGAATTTCAGGGAAAGGAAATATACATAATGGAAAAGGAACAGATTTTTCACATTTTGGGAATCCAGGAAACCCGGGACGAGGGTGTGATCAAGCAGGCGTATATGGAGCAGCTGAAGGGGACCAATCCGGAGGATGACCCGGAGGGGTTTAAGCGGCTGCGCCAGGCATATGAAGAAGGGATCGCCTTTGCCAGAAGGGCAGAGGAGCAGGGAGAGGATGAGCCTAAGACAGAGGTGGACTTTTGGATCCGACGGGTGGATCAGCTGTATCAGGACTTATTATCCCGGGCAGATGTGAAGAAGTGGGAGCAGGTTTTCTCTGACCCAATCTGTGAGGAGCTGGACACAGCAGTGGAGGCGAAGGAGAAGCTGATGGTTTATCTGCTGAACCATATCCGGATTCCCCACTCCATCTGGAAGCTGGCGGATGAACGGTTTGAGATCCTGGCGGATATGGAGGATTTGAAGCAGCGTTTTCCCATAGATTTCTTAAATTACGTCTCCTATTACATACAAAATCCCACCTTTATCCCTTATGAGTATTTTCGGTATGACGGCCTGGATGAGTCGGAGATGAATGGCGACGGATATATTGATAATTATCTGAAGATAAAGCACCAGATTGATGATGGGGAGACGGATGGGTGCTTAAAGGCGCTGGATGACCTTAGCGCTTTTGAGATTTATCATCCCTACGAGGATGTGGAGCGGATGCGCCTTTATACCGGGGAGGAGGATGTGGCCAGGGGAGCGGCCCTGGCAGACCGGCTTTTAGGGGAGTACCCGAAGGACGAATATATCCGCTATTATTCCGGGGAGGCCAAATGGAGGGCCGGGGATAAGGAGCAGGCCTATGAGATCTGGAAGGCTTTGCTGGAGGATTGCCCGGATCATTATTCTGCAAAGCTTGGCATGGTCCGCTGGCTGATGGAGAAGCCGGATTATTATGAAGCCAGGGAACGGATGCTGGAGCTTTTGGATAAAGGCCGGAATGAGGCGGTGGAGGACATGATCCGAAAGGCCAATGAGGCGCTGATCCAGGAGTTTCGTCAGACTCTGGCTGAGAACCGGGAGGATCCCCGGATGACGGCCAATGAAATGGTGATGAAGCTGGGCTGGTGCCTGTTCCAGAATGAGCGGATGGAGGAGGCGGTGGAGCTTCTGGAACACTTTCATCCGTCGCCGGAGGATGAATATCTGTTCTATAACCTGTATGGACGGGTGCTCTACCAGATGGACCGCCATGAGGAGGCGCTTCCCCTTCTGGAGAAATGGCTGGAGCAGATCAAAGGGCTGACGGACGACGGGACGGCAGAGACCAGAAAGCGGATCTCCCGCCACAGCAGCGCCTGCTATATTCTGTCTGGATGCCATTACGCCTTGAAGCATTATGAGGAGGCGGAGCAGATGCTGGACGAGGCCATCCAAAATGCACAGTCCCTTCGGGATCGGCTGGAGTATATGCAGTATCTGGCCAATATCCGGATGTGGACGAAGCAGTATGAAAAGTCCATCGATGTCTGCGACCAGATTATAAAGGAGGACGACCAGTATTACCCTGCATTCCTGACAAGACAGGAGTCCTGCTATCGTCTCCGGAAGGCACAGCAGGTTATCGACGATTATTACCGGGCCATCGCTATTTATCCGGGGTTTTATAAGCCCTACCTTTTTGCGGCCAAGGTATTCTTTTACTACGATCAGTTCCAGGACGCTAAGGGAGTGATTGAACGGGCGAAGGAAAACCAGGTGGAATTTTCCCCAGAGCTTGGGCTGTTTCAGGTGAAGATTCTCCGGAACCTGGCGGAAAGCCGGAAGGACCGGGATGAGCCAAGGCAGCTTTTAGAGGAGCTTAGGGGGAAGCTTCAAGAGGAAAATTGTGATATTGAAGATAAATCTGAGGTAAACTATGAGCTGGGGCTTCTCTGGTGGGATGATGATGAATTTGATTTGGCCCTGGAAGCTCTGGGGGCGGCCATCGAGGAAAATAAAGAGCGGCTTCAGTACCGGCTGATCCGGGGGGATGTGTACCTGGAAATGAAGCGGTATGAGGACGCATTAAAGGAATATGATGTGGCAGAGCCGGATTACAAAAGCCGTCCGGGGATCCATTATGCCAGAGGCCTATGCTATGAGGGCCTGAACCAGATGGAGAAGGCGGTGGAGCATTTTGAGAAGACGCTTTCGATCCAGAACGGGTATCGGGACGCCAATGAAAAGCTGTCGGATTATTACAAGGATCGCTATGAGGATTTTGGCCGGCCGGAGGATTATGAGAAGGCGCTCTATTACATTAACCGGCAGCTGGAGGTGAAGGAGAACTGCTATTACCTTATCTGCCGGGGGCTGATCTACGATGTGGCCATGGAGCAGGAGCTGGCCATCCAGGATTATGAGAAGGCGGGACAACTGTCCCCGGAGAAGTGGATCGTCTGGAACAATATGGGCTGCAGCTATAAATATTTGAAGGATTATGAGAAGGCTATTGAGTGCTGTGAGAAGGCCATCCAGGTGATGGGGGAGAAGAAGGATAAGATGCCCTACCGGAACCTGGCGGACTGCTATAAGGCCCTGGGAGATCTGCGAAAGGCCATCGAGTGCTATCAGAAGGGTCTGGAGATCACGCCAAATCATGCCTACTTCTGGGAGGAGATCGGGGATCTGTACTATGATCTGGAGGAGTATGACCAGGCCTTATCTGCCTATAAGCACACAAAGGAGAGGCGGAAGCATTACTCCGATATCGGTGATGTGTGGCTGAGGAGAGGGGATAAGCGGACCTGTATCTCCTGGTATAAAAAGGGAATCAAGAAGGCGGAGGATAACAGCACCAAGGCATACCGCTGCAGCCGTCTGGGAGATCTTTACATGGAGGAGCTGTGGGAATTTGATAAGGCGGCGGCCTGGTATGAGGAGGCCATCGCCGCGGAGGAGGATTTTTACGAGCTCTTTGACTACGAGCGCTATCTGGCCAGGGCTTACTATATGATGGGAGAGCTGGAAAAGGCCAGAAAGCACGGGGAGCGCTCCCTGGAATGCTTCCACAAAAGCGGGCGCGAGGAGGAGCACTACCTGGCCTTTAAGGCCTACGCTCCCGCCAGGATGGCCAGCTTTGCCTGGATTTACCTCTGCCTGGGAGAGACTGAACGGGCGAAGGAGATGTTTGCCAGGATGAACCGGCAGATGAAGTGCAAGAGCTGCCGGTACAAGGAGTGCTTCGAGAGCTTCCTCTACCTGGGTTATCTTTACCTGGGACAGGGAAGGGAGGAGAAGGCGCTGGAGCATTTTAAGCGGGCGTACCAGATCAATCCGTTGAATAATGAGGCCAGATGTGCGGTAAAGCAGGCAGAGAAGCGGCTGGCCGTAAAGAAGGGATCTGGAAATGAATAATACAGGCGCATGGCGCTTGAAAGGCTTGGTGAGAATATGATAATAGGAATTGACTTGGGAACGACCAATAGTTTGGCGGCGTATTTTACAGAAGATGGTCCGAAGATTATTCCCAACCGGCTGGGAAAGAGGCTGACGCCCTCGGTGGTCAGCATGGACGAAGAGGAACAGATTTATGTGGGAGATTCTGCCCTGGAGCGGAATCTCCTCTACCCGGGAAGCACGGCCAGTGTGTTTAAGCGGGATATGGGAAGCCAGCGGAAGTTTCAGCTGCTTCATAAAAGCTTTACCGCGGAGGAGCTTTCCTCCTTTGTGCTGCGGGCCTTAAAGGAGGACGCGGAGCATTATCTGGGGGAAGAGGTGACGGAGGCGGTGATCAGTGTTCCCGCCTACTTTAATGACGCCAGGCGGAGGGCCACCAAGAAGGCAGGGGAGCTGGCTGGGCTTAAGGTGGAGCGGATCATCAGCGAGCCCACGGCGGCCGCCATTGCCTACGGCCTGTACCAGAGCAAAAAATCTGCCAGATTCCTGGTATTTGACTTAGGCGGCGGGACCTTTGACGTATCTATCCTGGAGCTTTTTGACACCATTCTGGAGGTCCGGGCAGTGGCCGGGGATAACTTCCTGGGGGGCGAGGACTTCACGGCTGTGCTGGAGGAGATGTTTTTCGAGAAATATCCCCAGTTTGACAAGCTGACCCTGGACGAGAAGACCATGCGCCACATCCACCGGCAGGCGGAGCTTTGCAAGATCGGATTTTCCCAGGAGCGGGTATCCTCTATGAACTGCAAGATCGGGGAGGAGATATTCCCGTTGGAGGTGGAGCTGGCCCGGTACGAGGAGGCCTGCAGGGAGCTTTTAGACCGGATCCGCCAGCCGGTGAAGCGGAGCCTTTCCGACGCCCACATCCGCTTGGCGGATATCGATAAGGTGGTGCTGGTGGGCGGAGCCACCAAGAGTCCGGTGATCCGCCGCTTTGTGGGGAAATTATTTAAAAAGCTTCCGGATACCAATGTAAACCCGGATGAGGCGGTAGCCTTAGGCGCTGCCATCCAGGCGGCCATGAAGGAGCGGCGGGAGGCCATCAAGGAGGTGGTCCTTACAGATGTCTGCCCCTTTACCCTGGGGACAGAGGTGGTGCGGGAGTGGGAGAAGGGATTCTTCGAAAATGGGATCTTCTGTCCCATCATAGACCGGAATACGGTGATCCCCACCAGCCGGACGGAGCGGCTCTACACAGCCCATGATAATCAGACAAAGATCCGGGTGAATGTCCTCCAGGGAGAAAGCCGGTTCGCGGCGAATAATCTGTCTTTAGGAGAACTCCTCATCGATGTTCCCGCCAAAAAGGCCGGGGAGGAGGGGGTGGATGTGACCTACACCTATGATATTAATTCCATCCTGGAGGTGGAGGTAAAGGTGCTGTCTACCCAGGAGGTGACGAAGCAGGTCTTTCGGGGCAGGGATGTGGATATGACCGAGGAGGAGATCAAGGAGCGGTTTGAGACCTTGTCCTACCTGAAAATCCATCCCAGAGATCGGGAGGAGAATAAGTACCTCCTTCTCCGGGGAGAGCGGATCTATGAGGAGAGCCTGGGAGATAAGCGGCTCTATATCGAGAATGCCCTCCACAAGTTCGAAAAGGCGCTGGATACCTATGACTCCGGACGGATCGAGGAGGCCAAGGAGGAATTTAAGAAATTTTTGGAGGAGCTGGAGGAGTTTTAAAAGTTATTGATTTTTGATGGGAGATGGTGTATACTACTGACAGATAGGAATCTATCTTCGGGAGAGTCCCTGCCAGATAGTGGGAGATGATAAACTCGGGAGAGTCCCTGCCAAACAGTGGGAGATGATAAACTCGGGAGAGTCCCTGCCAGATAGTGGGAGATCTAAATGCTAAGGGAGCGAACATGCTCCCTTGTTTTTTAAACACATATTTCCTTATTTTTACAAAATGTTAAATGATGGAGAGAGTAAAGGGCTTAGAATGGGTACGATGGAAGAATTAAAACTATATAGTGTATCAGACACATATATTAAATATCTGCGAAGGATTTTTACAAATGTCTATTCCAATAAAGAGTCAGAAAGAATACACACAAGAAAATACGTTGGCGTAGTAATTCGATTGGAAAAGTATAATTATTATATCCCAATGTCATCGCCAAAGGAAAGTGTTTATCAAATAGCAGAGCATAAAAGGAAGATTAAAAAAAGTATTGTTCCAATCATCAGAATGATTGCCCAAAATAAGAACGGGGAAAAGGAGCTGATAGGGACTTTGAGGATCAGTCATATGATACCTGCCCCGGAATCCGAACTAAAGCTTTATGATGTGGCTGGAGAAACGGATCATGCATATAGAAATTTAGTACAAAATCAAATTATTTTTATCCGTAAGAATCGAGAGAAAATTTTAGCGAATGCGAAGCTGATTTACAAGCAAAAGATAGAAAACGATTTATCCGCGGGCTATGTAAAAGCAGCATTGGAATATCCAGGGCTGGAGAAGCTGTGCGATAGGTTTGTACAAGAGAAAAATGGAGGGAATGGAAGGAATGAATCGTGTTTATGATAATGAAGTATTTTTTAATCAATACGCCGCCATGCCCCGCAGCAAAGTGGGGCTGTCTGCTGCCGGAGAGTGGCATCAGCTAAAACCATTATTTCCGTCGCTTCAGGAGAAGAAGGTCCTTGACTTAGGGTGCGGTTATGGATGGCATTGCAAATATGCAGAAGAACAAGGGGCGTCCCATATTCTGGGAATTGATTTAAGCGGGAAAATGATTGAAGAAGCCCGGAGGAAAAACAGCGGTGCCCGGATCACCTATCGTATCTGCGGGATCGATGAATATGAATTCCCGGAAGGTGAATGGGATTGCGTGGTTTCAAATCTGGCGCTGCACTATGTGGAGGATTTAGAGGCTGTGTTTCAAAAGGTATTCAGGACGTTAAAGGATAATGGCGTTTTTCTGTTTAACATGGAGCATCCGGTTTTTACCTCCGGACAAAAGCAGGAATGGCTCTGTTCTGAGGATGGAAGGCTCCAGTGCTGGCCAGTAGATAATTACTTTATGCCAGGAGCGCGGCATACAAATTTTCTCGGTTGCGACGTAGTAAAATACCATCATACCTTGACGCAAATATTCATGGGGCTGCTAAGGAATGGATTTTCTCTCGAGGCAGTCCAGGAAGCAGAGCCGCCGGAAGAAATGATGAATATTCCCGGGATGAAGGATGAGCTACGCCGCCCGATGATGCTGCTGGTAAAAGCCAGGGTAAAGAAGTAAAATAGAATTTAACCTGATAATCAATTGAGTAAGGAAGGGATTATAAATGTTTTTCTTAATCACCGGCGGCAGCGGCAGCGGGAAGTCGGAATACGCTGAGGAGCTGATCCAGCGCTCTGGCCTGGAGAGAAAATTTTATATTGCCACCATGGAGATATGGGGAGAAGAAGGGCAGAGAAAGGTGGAGCGCCATAAACGCCTGCGGGCTGGAAAAGGCTTTATCACCATCGAGTGTCCCAGAGAATTAGATAAAATTTCCCTGGCTTCATCAGCATTCCCAGAGGAGGAAGCGGTCGTAAGATGGGCAGTTTTAGTGGAATGTATCTCGAATCTGGCTGCCAATGAACTATTCGGGTGCCTTAAGCCGCTGGATTACCAGGCAGCACTGGAGCGGATGAAGCGGGGTATCCTTCATTTGAGGGAGAGCAGCGGGCTGCTGGTCGTAGTTACGAATGAGATTTTTTCAGATGGGATAAGGTATGAACCGGAGACAGAGAGGTATATCCGGCTGCTGGGGGAGATGAACTATTGGATGGCGAAGGAGGCGGAGCAGGTGATTGAGGTGGTGTGTGGGATTGGGGTGGAGATGAAATAGAGATTGGAAAGAACAGAGAAATTTCTGTGGCAAGGCAACGCCTTCAACAAATGGGAGTATAAATTATGAATCAGGATTACTGTTGTGACTTAAAAGACTTACTGAACATATTTGAGGAGAGGCTTTCAGCTTCCGATATTCTTTCTGCAAAGGTTCTATCTGAAATTTCTTCAAATATTGTGAAATGCCTGATAGAATTGGGCATGACTCAGAAAGAATTTGCTCAGTATATGAATGTTTCGCAAGGGATGGTTTCAAAATGGGAAAGTGAAGATTATAATTTTTCAATAAAAGCTTTGGCAGATATTGCTGTGAAACTGAATTTGGAACTAAGCGTTCGCATGCAAAAGGGAAAAATAGTAAAAAACATAGAAGACAGCAGGCAGTTTAGAGGCTTTACCTCTACAGAAAGGCCGCTGTTTGTGATCAATAATTGCGGCGGTGGCTGTAAATCGAATCGTCAAATTATACGTTATATGGATCACTCCGACATATTAAAAATAATTGTTCAATGACAAGATATAAGCAGGAGGTTACAGAATGTTACAATACGTAAATGGATTTTCTTGTGCAGTGGATAATGAAAAAGAAGAATTCATTATTAACTTTGTGCAAAGAATTCCTAAAATTGATGAAAACGGGATTCAGGAGGAATTGACTACAGAGGCAGTCTCTTCGATTGTGATGGGGGTAGGGGTTGCAGAAAAATTGTTCCATACATTAGAAGAAATGCTGGAGGAACCGGCAGAATAATCGAGTGAACCAAATAGACAATATTATAAAAACAATTCTTACTGTACCCACAGAAATAAGAGATCTAATAAATGCTATTGTTTGTTAAATGTGTCATTTTGAAATATAAAGAAAAAGCGAAGCGAGGGAGCTGTTTGGCATGAGAACCATAAGTATTCGATTGGAGGATGCAATATACGAAGAATTAAGTGAAATGCTTGATGCGATGGGGCAGACTAAGCAGACATTTTATGAGTCCTTTACCAGAACTGCACTGAGAGAAAGAAGAATCCCTTTTATCATTTCTGCACCAGCTAAAACAAGAAGTACAGAAGAAGATGACAAATTAGCAGCATTTGCAAGATTGGAAGCATCCAGAAAATCATTTTCCGGATCCACAGAATAGTTTAGCCATATCTATTATCTCAAAAAGCCCCGAACCCCACGGGGCTTTTTCTCATGCCAGGCGGCCGCATTTTCAAACATAAGACAACGTTTTCTTAATAATCGCCAAAAATAGGAATAAAACCCCTTAAATCAATCCTTTCAATCGAGCAAATAGCACAAAAAAGAGACGAGTATCTATATAAAATACACAAAAATACCATATCTCACAGGTTTTTTATTGACAATAATGCGTCAGGATGCTAATATCATCTCATGATAACGATGTCATACAGAACCTGAAAGTGACATAGCAAACAATGGAGGAAGGGATATGTCGAAGTTTAAGTCCTTTGAGGAGGCAATCGATCGGATCCAGGATGGTGATACGGTTGCGGTTGCGGGAAGCGGCGGCGGGGTGATGGAGCCCTACAGGACGCTGGAGGTGCTGGAAAAGAAGTTTCTCACCTGTGGAAGCCCCAGTCAGCTTACGCTGATCCATGCTTCCGGCATGGGGAATAAGGAGGAGGCCGGGGTCAGCCGCTTTGCCCACGAGGGCATGGTAAAGAGGGTGATCGGCGGGCATTGGACCTGGTCTCCCCAGATGCAGGCCCTGGCTGCTGAGAATAAGATTGAAGCCTACAGCTTTTCCCAGGGAGTGACCATCCAGCTTTACCGGGAAATCGCAGGCGGCAGGCCTGGGCTCATCACTAAGACCGGGAAGTATACATATGTGGATCCCAGGCAGTGCGGCGGCAAGGTGAATGAGGCGGCAAAGGAGGATTTGGTCAAGCTGATTGAAATCGACGGCGAGGAATACCTGATGTATAAGGCATTTCCCATCGATGTGGCCATTATCCGGGGAACTTGTGCAGATGAGGATGGGAATATCAGCATGGAGCAGGAGCCGGCTATATTGGATAATCTGGTTCTGGCCCAGGCGGCCCACAACAGCGGCGGAATCGTTATCGCCCAGGTGAAGTACCGGGCGGCGAAGGGAACGCTGAACTGTAAGAAGGTGAAGATACCCGGGGTCTATGTGGACATGGTGGTGGTTGACCCGAACCAGATGCAGACCGGGGAGGGAGAGTATAATCCCAACTTTACCAGCGAGATCATGACGCCGGTGGATGCGCTGGAGCCACTTCCCCTGAATCAGAGAAAGATCGTTGCCAGAAGGGCTTTTATGGAATTAGAGCCGGATACGGTGATTAATCTGGGCTTTGGCATGTCGGACGGGGTGGCCAGCGTGGCGGCGGAGGAGGGGTTTTCTCATAAGCTGACGATGACCATCGAGCAGGGGATCTACGGAGGGATCCCGGCCACAGGGGCGATCTTCGGGGTGGCGAGCAACCCGGTGGCAGTGATTGACGAGAGCGCCCAGTTCGACTTTTACGGGGGAAAGGGGCTGGATATGGCATTTCTGGGGCTGGCCCAAGCGGACCAGGAGGGGAATGTGAATGTCAGCCAGTTCGGAAAGACCTTTAATGGGGGCGGCGGCTTTATCGACATCAGCCAGGGGGCAAAAAAGGTTGTGTACTGCGGAACCTTTACTGCCGGTGGATTAAAGACAGAGGTGGTGGACGGCCGGCTGCGGATCCTTCAGGAGGGCAGGAATATCAAGCTGGTAAAGAAGGTACAGCAGGTTACCTTCAGCACGAAATTTTCCCAGGAGGCCGGGCAAAGGGTAGTGTATGTTACCGAGCGGGCGGTGTTTGAGTACCGGGATGGGAAGCTGGTGCTGACGGAGATTGCGCCCGGGGTGGATCTGGAGAGGGATGTGCTGGCGAAGATGGAATTTGTCCCGGAGATTGACCGGAACTTAAAGCAGATGGATCCAAGAATCTTTTGCCCGGAGGTTATGAGATGTAAGTAGCCTTGCTGAAAACGGCAAAATGCCGGAAGGGCAGGCTGACAGCGCCAGTATCATCCGGCGCGGACGGGTAAAGGGATGTATGAATTCCAACTGCTATATATATTCTAAGAAAGAACAGGAAGGGAGAACATGATGAAAAAATTAACAGCAATGACAATGGCGGCAATGATGGTTTGGTCTCTGACAGCATGCGGAGGCGGCAATGGCGGGAGCACCACAGCAGCGCCCACTGCGGCGCCTGCGTCCCAGGAGGCGGCAAAGGAAACAGAGGCAGCCGGGGAATCGTTAGAGGAGACGAAGGATGAGGAGGCGGCGGGGGCGGCCCAGACCTCCTCCGGGGATTACGCCACAAGCATGGAGGGGCCCACCTATACCCTGCGCTGTGCCACCAATCACTCAGAATCCTTCTGTACCTCCCAGGCATTAAAGGAGTTTGCCAAAAATGTAAATGAAAGAACCGGCGGGAGAATTACCATTGATATTTATTATGACGCGGTTTTGGGAGAGGAGAAGAGCTGTCTGGAGCAGCTTCAGTACGGCGGACTGGATTTCCTCCGGGGCAATATCAGCCCTCTGGCAGAGTTTCATGATGGCCTGAACGCTCTGCAGATGCCCTTTATCTACAAGGATACGAAGCATTTCTGGGATGCCTACGGAACCATTGGCATGGAGATGATGAAGAGCGAGGAGATGCAGCAGGCCGGGCTGTTCGGCCTGACCTTCTATGACGGAGGCGCCAGAAATTTCTATAATTCCAAGAGGGAAATCCACACCCCCGAGGATATGAAGGGACTGAATATCCGGGTACAGGAATCCTCCCTTATGATGGGAATGGTGGAGGCTCTGGGAGGAAATCCTCAGCCGATGCCCTATGCCGATGTTTATTCCGGGCTGCAGACAGGGGTTATCGACGGAGCGGAGAATTCCATTGCCCAGTATCTGGAAGTTTCCCACTATGAAGTGGCCAAGTACCTTACACTGGATAACCATACCCGGGCGGCGGATACGCTGATTATGAGCAATAAGACAAGAGAGACCCTGGGCGAGGCGGACATGAAGGTGATCGAGGAGTGCGCCTTAGAGTCCTGGGAGCTTCAGAAGGAGCTTTGGGCAGAGGCGGAAGGAGAGGCCCTGGACAAGCTGAAGGAGTCCGGCGTGGTGGTTACTGAATTAACGCCAGAGGAGCAGGGGCAGTTTGAGGATGCCTGTGCCGCCTTTGTGGAAGGCTTTGAGGGTGGAAAGTACAAGGATATTCTGGCGGAGATTGCAGCTATGGCGGAATAATCGTTACGGTTTGCGGCCATGCCGTTTCCTGCAGCGAAGCCAAAATGGCCATGCGGGATACGGCCCATGAAGCGTAATGAATAACCAGCCCGCGCTGGATGGAGGTTTTTGGAAATGATAAGCGGAAAAACAAAGTATTACGCCATCATCGGCACACCCATTGAGCAGGCGCTGTCCCCCATTGTCCACAATGCAGCCTTTCAGGCTCAGGATGTGGATGCCGTCTTTCTCGGCTGCGAGGTAAAGGAGGGCGCGTTAAAGGAGGCGGTGGCAGGCGTGCGGGCTCTGGGATTTTCCGGGCTGGTGGTAACGATGCCCCACAAGGTGGACATCCTTCCATACCTGGACGCAGTTGCGGATCCGGTCAATGATGCGGTGAATACAGTGGTGAACCAGGACGGCAGGCTTGTGGGCTATAATACCGACGGAGACGGCTTTGTGGACTATGTGCGCGCAGAGGGAGTGACGCTGGAGGGACAGAATGTACTGATGTTCGGCGCCGGCGGGGCAGGGAGATCCATCGCCCTGTCCCTGCTCCGAAGCGGCATCCGGAAGCTGTATCTGTGTAATCTGCCGGAAAAAAGGGTGGATGAGCTGATGGAGATGCTGGAAAAGGGCGGCTTCCGCAACGTCCAATACGTTCCCTTCGAAAAGGAGGCGGTAAGCAGCGTGGCGCCTATGTGCCCCTTTATCGCTAATGCCACCTCTCTCGGAATGAGCGGGATGCCTTCTCCCCATGTGGAGCTGCTCCCCTGGGAAAAATTAAATGGTGAAACCGTTTTCATGGACATTGTCCACAAGCCGCTCATTACCCCGATTCTGGACAAAGCGAGGGAGGAAGGATTTCGGATCCTTACCGGAGACGGGATGCTTTTGTACCAGGGGCTGATTGCCTATGAGCTGTTTACCGGAAGGAAAGCGCCTGCAGAAGCCATGAAAGCCCAGCTGGATAGCTGGCTGGGCCGGGAACGGTAGGGGAAGGCCGGGGATGACAGGAAAGGATGGGAGAGATGAAAAGAGTCCGAGACGGATTGATAAAAGCGTTTAATATATTATACTGGCTTCTTTTTCAATATTCAAAGTATGTTCTTGTTGCAGTCGTTTTCATCACCTGTGCCCAGGTTATTCTGCGGAACGTCTTCGGAGGAGGGCTTCGCTGGGGGCAGGAGGTGTCCCTGCTGCTGATTGTGTGGATGACATTTTTAGCCATGGCCATCGGGGCGGAGAAGTCTCTTCACATCAGCGTGGAGCTTTTTTACCACTGGTTCCCTAAGCCGGTGCAGAAATTCTGCGACATTGTAGGCGATCTGGTGATTCTGCTGATCGGCCTGTTCTTTACGGTTTACGGGGTACAGCTGGTCCAGAATACCACGAATTCCACCCTGGCGGCCACCAAGTGGCCGGCGGCGACCCTCTATGTTACCATTCCTTTGGGAGGCATCTGTATGGTGATCTTTAAGCTGTATGATCTGGCCGGTTGGAAGAAGTATAAGAAGACAAATCTGGATGAGGATCCGGCTACAGCGCCAATGGATAAAGAGGAATAATCGAAGGAGGAACCTATGGAGAATGTAAATTTTTTAATCTTATTGCTGCTGGGCTCCTTTGTCCTGCTGGTTGTGATGAAGATTCCGGTTACTATGGCTTTAGTTTTTTCTACAGCGGTTACCATGATTTACTGTGAGATACCGCTGATGACCATGGTGCAGCGAATGGCAGCATCGGTGAATTCCTTTTCCCTTCTTGCCATCCCATTTTTTATCCTCATGGGGGAGCTGATGGGAGAAGGGGGGATATCGAAACGCCTGTTGTCCTTTGCCAATGTCTGCGTGGGCCATCTCACCGGGGGCCTGGCCCATGTGAATATCGTGGCTTCCATGTTTTTCGGAGGCATCTCCGGATCCCCGGTGGCGGATATTTCCTCCCTTGGGGTTTTAGAGATTCCCATGATGGAGGAGGCCGGCTATGACCGGGAGTTTGCCACCGCGGTGACTGTGGCCAGCGCCTGCCAGGGCCTGATTATCCCTCCCAGCCATAACATGGTGCTCTACGCCATGGCTGCCGGCGGCCTCTCCATCGGAAGGCTGTTCTGGGCAGGCTATGTGCCTGGCATTATGCTTGGGATCATTATGATGATTCTGTGCTATTTTATTTCCCTGAAGCGGCATTATCCCAAGGGGGACCGGGTTCCCTTCCGGGAAGCCCTGGCAGTGACAAAGGATGCATTTTTCGCCATCTTTGCCATGGTCATCATCGTGGGCGGGGTGTCCTGCGGGATGTTTACAGCCACGGAGTCAGCGGCCATTGCCTGTATTTACTGCTTTATAGTGGCGAAATTTATTTACAAGGAATTAAAATGGAGCCGGATTCCCAAGGTCCTTGGCTCCACGGTCCGCACGCTGGCCATGGTGTATCCCCTGATAGCGGCGGCGGGGGCGTTCGGCTATATCTTAGCGTACCTGCGGATCCCAGCATTGGTGACTAATATGCTGCTCTCCATCAGCGATAACCGGGTGGTGGTGCTCCTTCTAGTGAATCTGCTTCTGCTGATTCTCGGCTGCTTTATGGATCTGGCCCCTCTGGTGCTGATTATGACCCCGATCCTGCTGCCGGTGGTAACCCAGTTTGGGGTGGATCCCATTCAGTTCGGCATTATCCTGATGCTGAATCTGGGCATCGGGCTTCTGACGCCGCCTGTGGGAACCTGCCTCTTCGCCGGCTGTGCGGTAGGCAAGGTAAGCATCGAGAAAACCACGAAAGCGCTGCTGCCTCTTTATGTGGCTATGCTGGTTTCTCTGCTGCTGATCACCTTTGTGCCGGCGGTAAGCATGACCCTTCCCAATATAGTGATGCCCTAGTGTCTTGGCTGAATATAATCCAGACAAGGCACTAGGCATTTCGTACAAGGTTCCTTCACCCCCGTCGGGCTGTGACAGGAACCCTGCAAGCGCAATGGAAGGCGGAGAAAGGAATGGATAAATATATGAAGGAATTAAATTTGGATGTGGTGGAGAAGACCATTGAGACAGTGCCCCTGGGCACGAAGGCTTCCTTTTCCAAAACTGTGACAGAGGGAGATGTGATTCTCTACGCGGGGATCACCGGATCCTTTGAGCCAGTTTGTATGAATGAGGGGTTTGCCAGGGAGTCTCCCGCACTGGGGCGCTCGATCCAGCGCCTGCTTCTGGCCACCTATACCTGGCCGGTGTCCACGATGATTACCTCCCCTGGCTCTGTAACTGTGGGTCAGCAGGCTGTCTTTTATAAGGATGTGAGGATCGGCGACACCATATTTGTCACCGGGGAGGTGACGGAAAAGCGGGAGGAAAAGAAGCTTGTTTTTATCCACATGGAGATCCGTAATCAGAATCATGAGCTGGTTATGGAAGGAAAAGTGACGAATATGATGCGTGTGCGGTAGGCGGGAGAGAAGGATGGACAGGAAGAGAGAGGAATTAAAGAAGTTAAAGGCAGGAGATTTTTCGATTTTTACAAAGACGGTCACAGAGACCGATGTGATGCTTTATGCAGGCCTTTCCGGAGAAATGAATCCTTATTATCTGAATGATGTGTATGCAGAGCCAAAGCTGGGCCAGGCGATGATCAGCGCGGCCCAGCTCCAGGCCCTGGCCGGGGGCGCCATCTTCCGGCTGCTGCCTGAGGGAAGCATCCGGATCCAGGGGGAGTACCGCCTGGTGAAGCCTGCCCTGCGGGGAGAGACCATTATCGCAAGGGCGGAGATTCTTAAGGTGGATGAGGAGAAGGGGACCATAGCCATCGCATGGGAATGCTACAGCAATGATAAGGAGCTGCTGATCGAAGGGAAGTCCCTGGAGCAGCTTCTGTCCCGGCACAGGGACGTGCAGGATATTTTTAAGGAGGAGAGCCAGCATGGAGATCCGTGATATCAATGTGAAAACAATCCAGGAGATCAAGGCAGGGGATGTGGCCTTTTTTTCCAAAACCATTATGGAAGCGGACACCCAGATCTTTGCCATGATATCGGGAGATTATGCGCCTCATCACGTAAACCGGGCCTTCGGGAAAACCACCATGTATCATGGAAGCATCGCCCATGGAATGCTCACGGTGGGACTGCTTGCCCCGGTATTAAATAAGCTCTGCGGAGATAATTCCCTTACCAGCTCTGAGGAGGTGCGGTTCCGATCAGCCGTGGTGTTAAATGACACGGTTACGGTGCGGGGGGAGGTGACCCAGATGGATCTTGAGGAAAAGAAGGTTACAGTAGATATTGTGTGCAGGAAGCAGGGAGCACCCGAGGATGAACGCCCATACATCATCGGAACTGTTGTGCAGGAGCTGTTTTAACCGCAAAGGATCGTTGTTTTTTGAAATCGCCATAAAAAGAGATGACGGAACCTGTAAAAAAATATATAATGATGATATCTGATTTAAAAATAATGCACACCCGGAGTCTCCTGGTTGGCGCCTGAGCGGCCATAAAGGCAGGTGCAGGAGATTCTGAGAGTGCATAATACGGGTAAGGAGCAAATGGCAAATGGCAACGGCAAAGGATGTGGCAGAGCGGGCAGGGGTATCGGTGAGCACAGTTTCCAGGGTATACAGCGGGACTGCTTTTGTAGAGGAGGAGAAGAAGGTCAGGGTGATGGAGGCGGCGGCGGCTTTAAATTACCACCCCAATGCCCTGGGCCGTTTTCTCAAGAAGCGTCAGACGAAAAATATCGGAGTGCTTATCCCCGATATCCGGAATCCGGTTTTTCCCATACTGGTCCGGGCCATGGAGGATAAGGCGGAATCCATGGGGTATAAGATCTGCCTCTGCAATACCGATGAAAATGCGGTGAAGGAAGAGCGCTACATGCAGCTTTTGCAGTCTGCCTGGGTGGATGGAATCATAGTAACCACCGGGGGGCTCACAGATAAATGGAATAACATCGAAGGCTTTTTCGGGCGGAACATCCCTGTGGTAAGCCTGCTGCGGGGGGTGAATGATAAGATTGACCTGGTTGCCTCGGATAATAAGGGGGCCATTAACCTGGCATTGGATCATTTGCTTGAGCGGGGGCGGAGGAAGATTCTGTACTGCAAGGGGGCGGAGGACATCCTTGCCTATCAGGAGCGCTGGAGCATGTATAAGGAGAGGATGGAGCGCCTGGGACTCTTCGATCAGCGCCGGGTGATTGAGATCGTGGTGTATCAGGCCTATACCGCCAACCAGATTGATGCCTACTATAAGGTGAAGGAGTATCTGGATAAGGGGATAGAGACGGACGCGATCATTGCCACTAATGATATCGTCGCCATTAACTGTATCCGGGCTGTGACAGAGAAGGGGCTGCGGATCCCGGAGGATGTGGCCATCATCGGCTTTGATAACGTGGATATCAGCTGTATGACCACCCCGCCTCTTACGGTGGTGGGTCAGCCCTTCTATGAGATGGGGGAAAAGGCCATCGAGCTTTTAATCCATCGGATTGAAGCGGACAAGCCGTCCAATATGGTGCAGACCCTGCGCTTTGGCAGTGAGCTGATTGTCCGCCAGACTACATGACAGAGAGGTTTTAATATGAGGAAGGTTGCTGTGGTGACCGGCGGAAGCCGGGGGATCGGAAGAGCGATTGCTATCAAGCTGGGCCAGAATGGCTTTGATGTAGGTATCGTAGCTACTAAGGGAAGGGAGCATTATCCGGAGACGGTACGTGGGTTCCAGGAGGCCGGGATTTCCTTCCAATGGTTTTGTGCAGATATCGCCTCCGGAGGGGAGCGCAGGCGTGTAGTGGAGGAGATTGTGGCATGCTATGGGCGCATCGATCTTCTTGTGAATAATGCCGGCGTGGCGCCCAAGGTCCGGGGGGATCTTCTGACCATGACGGAGGAGAGCTTTGACTATGTGGTTGGCACCAATACCAGGGGAACCATGTTTATGTGCCAGGAAGCTGCTAATCAGATGCTGAAGCAGGAATTAAGAGGGAAAAAGCGGGGGACGATCATTAATATTTCCTCCTGCTCCTCGGAGGTGGTAAGCCTTAACCGGGGAGAATACTGTATCTCCAAGGCAGGGGTATCCATGATCACGAAGCTCTTTGCCGCAAGACTGGCGGGAGAGGGGATCCTTGTCTTTGAAATTCGCCCTGGGGTGATTGCCACAGATATGACAGACAAGGTAAGGGATAAGTATGATAGCATGATAAATGACAAGGTCTTCCCCATTGCCCGCTGGGGATATCCGGAGGATGTGGCTAATGCAGTGAATCTCTTCGCCCAGGATGAGCTTCTCTATAGCACGGGAACAAGCATCGATGTGGACGGAGGTTTTCATTTAAAACAGCTTTAGGTTTACATAAACATACTACAAGTTTACATAACATGATTATGTAACAGGAGAAATACCACAAATAATGTCCATAAAACACGGTTAATTTACATAAAATAGTCTTTTGGTTTACATAAGAGCACAATGACTTAAGAACACGATGGCTTCAGATTTATCATGTCCTGGAGGGATGGAGGAAAATGGCAAAGTATTTAAAGGCAAAGGAATTAATAGCTTATCAAGAGCCAAAGGAATTAGGACTCTCCTACTGTTCCGTGGAGAGAATAGAATTGAATGGAAATACCCGGATACTGGAAAGTAATGAGCAGGAATTATGCCTGATAATGATTGCAGGGAAGGTTTGCTTTGAATGTGGAGCTGTCAGCGGAGAGGCAACGCTTTGCGATATGCTTTATGTGCCCATCCAAAGCCGTATAAGGCTTAAGGGAGACGGGGTTGTGATGCGCTATGGTGCGCCCTGCTCCAGGCAGTACCAGTTCCGGCATATTTCCTTTGAAGAGGTGGACAGGGATGAGCGCCACAAGGTTTATGGAAGGACAGAGAATGGGACCAGGCGGGATGTGTGGAACTTTATCGACGACAGCTTTGAATCCGGCCGCTTCCTCACAGGTATTTGCCGCGGCAGAGATGGGGGCTGGACTGCCTGGCCGCCTCATGAGCACGGAAGGGAGAGAGAAGAGGTATATGTTTACTTCAATATGGGGGAGGGCTTTGGGCTTCAGTGCGTATATGATGATATGGAACAGCCCCAGGTCTACCTGGTGCGGGAGGGAGATCTGGTATCCATCCCCACAGGCTACCATCCTAATGCAGGCAGTCCCTTTGGCGGGATTTTCTATGCCTTTGTGATGGTATCCACCACAGAGGGGGAGCGGAACTTTATGGATCTGCGCACCCAGAAAATATATGGAGACAGACTGGAGTGAAATAGTATGATTAATTCTGCGTCATTGATTAATATCCCATTTTTGGAGCTGGATGTGCAGCTGAAGGAGCTGGCAGCGGGCGGCGCCTCCTGGTTTCATATCGACCTGGCGGATGGACATTATGTCCCTAATCTTCTTTATCCCATCTCTTTTATCCGCCAGATAAAGGAGAGGTACCCGCAAGTGGTGATGGATGTACATGTTATGGTGGAAGGGCCGGAGAATTATGTGGGGCGGCTGAAGGAGGCGGGGGCGGATTACGTCTCCTTCCACACAGACAGCACCCGGTTTGTGGTGCGGACTATCAATCAGATTCACGAGGCAGGGATGAAGGCAGGGGTGATTCTAAATCCATCCCAGAGAATTGATTCTATCCTTCCTTATCTTCCATTTACCGATCTGGTGATGCTGATGGCGGTGGAGCCGGGCTTTGCCGGACAGCCCTTACTGCCAGGCAGCATGGAGCGGCTGCAGGCCCTGGGGGAGCTTCGCCGGGAGCAGGGAGGGAATTTCCTGATTTCCGTGGATGGGGGCATCGACCGGGAAGGAGCAAGGCGGTGCCAAATGATGGGGGTGGATGTGATTGTGGGCACAAAGCATAACATCTTCCACCAGCCCGGGGGCCTTCGGAGGGCCTGCGAAGAATTTGAGAGGGAGTTTGGAGGAAGCCAGTAAGACATCAGTGAGATAGATTGCTTCCACAGCCTGACAGTATGTGTGCCGTAGCATTGCTACGCTATGATGCTAGTGCCCAAGAGTCCCATAGAGAAAAAGAATCAGGACCTTCTTGACAAAACGATCTTTATGTGACATAATGACAGTATACTGACATGTCATTATTTACACAAGGAGGTCTATATGGCACAGAGAACCATTACAGGAAGCTCAAATCTTGGAAAGACAATCAGGCTCAGGCGGAATGAGCTGAATCTCACCATTGAAGAAGCTGCATCCAAGGCAGGGGTGGGAACAAAAACATGGAGCCGCTATGAGGCCGGTGAGTCCATACGGCAGGACAAGCTAAAGGGCATCTGCAAGGCATTGAACTGGCACACGTTTCCCAGTGAAGAAGCGGAAAGCGAGGATGTCTTTGATTTAACCAAATATAAGAAGCATGAGGCGTGGTCAAAATTTCTGGAAGATGACTTTGGGGAGACGGCAGCTTTATCCTTCGCCATTGGCAGTGATATTCTTCTTGATCACATACATGAGGATATGGAGGAGCTTTCTGCTATGCCGCCGGGGTCACAGATTGGGCAGATTGATATTTCCTTTTTAAAGCCATATATGCCTCCGCAGTTTCTCATGAAATATGATTATGATTTCCTATATGCCTTGTGTATCACAGTGAACCGTTTACGTTCCATGGCCAGGGTCGGCACGCAAATCATAGCCCATAGCGTAATCGAGGAGCTGGCATTATATTTGATGGTGGAATTTTCACGCTATTTGATGGAAGCTGAATGCGTGGAGCTGGAGGATGGCTGGGATGACTGGATCTTCGATCTATTTGACGATGCAGACCTGGTGCAGTGCCTGTATTCTGATTTTTACCTGACGCCAGATCACATATACCATTTTGACCATTGGCTGGAGGATCAGTTTTATACAGAGTAATCGGCTTTCATGGCTTGCTACTGTTGGCGGCCTTGCAATTTTGTTATTTAACTGAGAAAAAATAAAAAACATTATAAAATTGGAAAATTAAGGGCCTTAGGGCCCTTTTTGTTATACATAAATTTAAGAAAGAGAATGTCATCCCTGAGGAGTTTGGTGGAGTCTCCGAACTATAACGTCCGGGTGGTATCTGGACGTAAACGGCTGATGAAATGATTGAAATTTGTCGATTTGTGTGGTAGCTGATCCTTGCGATTGTTGTCACATTGGTAATTGCGCTGATAAACGCAAAAAAGTAACCGCCCCTGGTCAAAGATGCGGTTACTTTATGTAAGTAACAACTAATTAGGCTAACCGTCTATCGGTAGCTCCTAAAGGGTGTCTGTTACCAGCAGATGCCCTTTTCTACATTAAATAATATCCCAATCTGGTAGAAAAGTCAATGGAATTTCAATTGGAATTATTTAACATTATGCATTATTTGCTCAATCTGTCAGAAAATGCTTGACAGAATTCTTCATTCATTGTATGCTATGCTACATCACGTATCTGTCAAAGAAAACCAGAATTAGAAGATTTTGAAAGGAGGCCGGAAGGATGAAAAAGAATATCACAACCTTGGAGAAGGGAATAAAAGATTCCGGCTGCCTGTTTTTATGTACTGTATCCATCCTGCTTCCAGCATAATGGAGTGTATTCATACCGCAGTCAGGGATGGCTGCGGTTTTTTGCTGCTGTTTTTGTTGTTTACAGCAGCAGAACCGGCTGCCGTCCTTCTGGCTGCTGGTCAAAGGAACATGGATAAAAAGCCGGAGCCTTCGGGGCGACCGGCTTTTTTGTCCGATGGGAAAGGGTGTCCTATAGAACAAAAACCCTCCGGGGGTTGCGCACTCTTTTAATCCATGCTGCGCTTTCAAAATGGTTTTCTTCTGATACAAATGAAAGGGGGATTTTATGAGAACCATATGGAACTATGGGAAGGGCTACCTTCCCATCTACATCATCGCTATGGCATCGATGATTCTCAGCATTCTTTTAGATGCCTTGTCGCCCCAGATCACAAGGCGGGTGATCGACCAGGTGATTGTGGGAGGGCAGACAGAGCTTTTAGGCAGATGCCTTCTGGGATTTTTAGGGATAGGCCTGGGCAGGGCGGTATTTCAGTATACAAAGGAATTTATCTTTGATTATTCTGCCTCTGGCATCGGCAGCCGTTTGCGGAAGGATTTATTTGACCATATCCAGGCCCTGGATGTGGGGTATTTTGACAGCCATAATACAGGGGAATTAATGGCCCGGGTAAAGGATGATGTGGACCGGATCTGGAATGCCTGCGGCTTCGTGGGAATGCTGATCTTAGAATGTGCCATCCACACAGGGATTATCGTGTTCTGCATGTTCCGCATCAGCCCGGCGCTGACCCTGGTGCCGCTGATGGTGATGCCGGTGATCCTATATTACGCTCTTAGGATGGAGCGGGGGCTGGGGCAGGTGTATGATAAAATCAGTGAGGAAACCGCCCAGATGAATACGGTGGCCCAGGAGAACCTGGCCGGGGTGCGGACCGTGAAGGCCTTTGCCAGGGAGCCCTATGAGATTCAGAGATTCCAGGCCCACAACCAGAGATTTTACGATTTAAATATGGAGCAGGCCAGGTGGATCGCCAGGTATCAGCCCAATATCTCCTTTCTCTCCAAGGTGCTCCTGATGGCGGTGATTGTGATAGGGGGAATCCTGGTGATAAGGAAGCAGATTACCATCGGTGAGCTGGGCGCCTTCTCAGAGTATGCCAGCAATATTATCTGGCCTATGGAGATGGTGGGGTGGCTCAGCAATGATTTTGCCGCGGCTGTAGCTTCACACAGGAAGATTCAGAGGATCTTCCAGGAGAAGCCAGGGCTTAAGGAGCTTGGGGAGCATGTCGGCGCAGGTACGGAAGAAGCGGCCGGGAGGGATGGAGTACAGGAAAGGATGAAAGGGGATATCTGCTTTGAGTCCGTGGACTTTACCCTTCACGGGCATGAGATTTTAAAGGATATTAACTTTCAGCTTCCTGCGGGAAAAACTCTGGGGATCATGGGTATGACCGGTTCCGGAAAGAGCTCTGTGGTAAATCTGCTCCAGCGCTTTTACGACGTATCCTCCGGCAGGATCACGGTGGATGGAAGGGATATCCGGCAAATTCCCTTAAAGCAGCTCAGGAGCCAGATTTCCGTGGTGATGCAGGATGTATTTCTCTTTTCCGACACCATATCGGAGAATATTAAAACCGGGAAGAAGGAGGAAACTGGCCAGGCAGCGGTGGAGCGGGCGGCGGTGAACGCCCGGGCCCACGGCTTTATCTCTAAGCTGGCCAGCCAGTATGACACAGTGATCGGGGAGAGAGGGGTAGGGCTGTCCGGGGGACAGAAGCAGCGGATCAGCATTGCCCGGGCCATCGCCAAGGAGAATCCGGTGCTGATCCTGGACGATTCCACCTCAGCCCTGGACACGGAAACAGAGAAGGAGATCGAGGGGCAGCTGAAGGAGCTTAAGGGCAGCACAAAAATCATCATCGGCCACCGGGTTTCCGCGGTCCGCCACGCAGATGAGATCCTGATTCTGGAGGAAGGGCGCATCGTGGAGCGGGGGAGTCATAAGGAGCTGATGGAGAAGCGGGGCCGTTATTATCAAACCTATGTGGTACAGTACGGGGAGGAGGAAGAGACATGGCAGTAAATGCAAGCCGGATGGATGAGGAGCAGGCCGGCATATCGAAAAAGGAGACGCTGCTCCGCCTGTTCCGGTATCTCCTGAGCTATAAAAAGAAATTAGTCCTGGTGCTGGTTATTATGGCGGGAACCATCAGCGTCAGCCTGATCACCCCGCTCCTTATGGAGGTGGCGGTGAACCGGTATGTGGCGGAGGGAGATATTGAGGGGCTTTTAAAGCTGGGAGGAGGCGCGATCCTGCTGTTTTTCCTCTTCCTGGCAGGGACGAAGGCCAGGATGGGGATCATGGCCTCTGTGTCTAATCAGGTGCTGGTGACCATCCGGGAGGAGCTTTATGAGCATATCCAGACCTTAAGCTTCCACTTCTTTGACAGCCGGCCTACAGGAAAGATCCTGGCCCGGATCATCGGGGATGTAAACTCTTTAAAGGATGTGCTCTCAGACAGCGTTACCCAGCTGATCCCGGACCTGACCACCATACTCTGTGTGGCGGTGATCATGGTGGTGAAAAATTACCGTCTGGCCATGGCGGCCCTTTTGACAGTGCCTCTTTTGGCGCTGGGAATGTTTCTCATCGAGACCAATGCCCATAAAAGATGGCAGATCTACCGGAAGAAGACGTCGAATCTCAATGCCTATGTCCATGAGGACCTGTCGGGGATCCGTGTGATCCAGAGCTTCGGGGCGGAGGAGGAGACCCGGCAGGCCTTTTATGAATTGACCGATGCCCACAGGAAGGCTTTTGTGGACGCGGTGATTGTGGCGGACGGTTTTGGCCCGGTGGTGGAGATCACCTGGGGCCTGGGAGGATTTCTCCTCTACCTCATCGGCATCCGGGTGATCGGCGTGGGCGCGGTGGGCGTGGGAACCTTTATGGCCTTCTCCACCTATATTGCCATGTTCTGGAGCCCTATCCGGAATCTGGCGAACTTCTATAATAAGCTGACCACCAATCTTTCTGCGGCGGAGCGGATTTTCGACATATTAGACACGAAGGCGGAGATTCAGAACCGGGCGGGGGCAAAGGAGCTTTCCTGTCTGGATGGAAGGGTGGAGTTTTCCCATGTATCCTTCGCCTACTCCGATGCGCCAGAGCAGAGGATTTTAAAGGATGTAAGCTTTACCGCAAAGCCGGGGGAAACCATCGCATTAGTGGGCCCCACCGGAGCGGGAAAGACCACCATAGTGAATCTTATCAGCCGTTTTTATGAGGCAGGAGAGGGCCAGGTGCTGGTGGGCGGCCAGGATGTGGCGGAGGTTACCTTAGAAAGCCTCCGAAGCCAGCTGGGCATCATGACCCAGGATAATTTCCTCTTCTCCGGCACCATCCGGGACAATATCCGCTATGGGCGGCTGGACGCCACCGATAAAGAGGTGGAGGAGGCCGCCAGGGCGGTGAATGCCCACGATTTCATAATGAAGCTGGAGAAGGGGTATGACACAGAGATCAGCGAGCGGGGATCCAGGCTTTCCATCGGCCAGCGGCAGCTACTGGCCTTTGCCAGAACCATGGTGGCAAGGCCGCGGATCCTGATCCTGGACGAGGCCACCTCCAGCATTGACACCCACACAGAAATTTTGGTGCAGAAGGGGATCGAGGCCTTATTAAAGGGCCGCACCTCTTTCATTATTGCCCACCGCCTTTCCACCATCCGGAAAGCTGACCGGATCTTCGTCATTGACCAGGGGCAGATCCTGGAGGAGGGGGATCATAAGGCCTTAATGGAGCGAAAGGGGGCGTATTATCATCTGTATCAGAGCCAGTTTCTGTAGCGGGAGGGGATATCCGGCAGTAAATTCGCAGGCTGTACAAATAAAAGAGATCATTGTGCAAATAAAACAAAAAAAGCCTCTTGCACGCCACAGGAATTGTCAGGTATACTAAAGAAGAGCTTGGGAGGGAGGAACAATGGATGAAGGATTATTGTGAGAAGAAGATGGAGGCAGCGGCGGCCTTTGACTTAAGGGGCCAGATCCGCTCCTGTGAACGGTACGGAAGCGGCCACATCAATGACACCTTTTTGCTGGTGTGCGGGGAGGAGGGGGAGGATCGCCGTTATATTTTGCAGCGGATGAACCACCAGGTGTTCCGGGATATTCCGGGGCTGATGCAGAATATTAAAGGGGTCACCACCTTTCTCCGCCATCAGATCCAAAAGGATCAGGGGGAGCCGGATCGGGAGACGCTGAATCTGGTTCCCACCCGGGAAGGGAAGGATTATTATCAGGACAGCTCAGGGAACTTCTGGCGGATGTATCTATTTATCGAGGGAGCATCCTGCTATAACCTGGTGGAAAAGCCGGAGGATTTTTACCAGAGCGGGAAGGCCTTTGGGCGGTTTCAACGGCTTCTGGCGGACTTCCCGGCAAGGGAGCTGACGGAGACCATCCCGGATTTTCATAATACCCCGGTTCGGTTTCAGACCTTTTTAAAGGCGGTTGAGAAGGATACCGCAGGGCTGGCTTCCGGGGTGGGGGAGGAAATCCGTTTTATAAAGGAGCGGGAGCAGGAGATGGGCCTGGCGCTGAAGCTGCAAAGGGAGGGAAGGCTCCCTCTGCGGGTAAGCCATAATGATACCAAGTTAAATAATATCATGATTGATGACATGACCGGGGAAGCGCTCTGCATCATCGATCTGGATACGATTATGCCTGGATTCTCCATCTTTGATTATGGGGACTCCATCCGCTTCGGGGCCAATACAGCGGCGGAGGATGAGCCGGATTTATCTAAGGTTTCCTTATCCCTCCCCCTGTTCGAGGTTTATACCAAGGGATTCCTGGAGGGCAGCGGCGGCCGGCTGACCCCTGCGGAGATTTCCCTTCTTCCCTACGGGGCGAAGATGATGACCTTAGAGTGCGGGATGCGCTTTTTGACCGATTATCTTCAGGGGGATGTGTATTTCCATATCAGCCGCCCGGGCCATAACCTGGACCGGTGCCGCACCCAGCTGGCATTGGTTGCGGATATGGAAAGGAAATGGGAGGCCATGGAAGGGATCCTAAAGCAGTATGCCGGTTAGCTAGTGATCTTTATCCGACAGGCTACGGATGGAGGAGGCGTATTCCGAGGGGGTCATGTGGGTGATCTTCTTAAACTGCCTTGAAAAATAGTGGATGGAGGTGTAGCCCAGGCGGTCGGAGATCTGGGTAAAGTTCAGCTGGTTATCTCGGATCATCTGCTTGGCTGTGTCGATTTTCATCAGGGTGAAAAATTCTATCACACCGCAGCCATGGGCTTCCTGAAACAGCTTCTGGAGCTGAGAGCGGCTTACCAGCGTGCTCCGGCAGAGGACTTCGATGGTCAGCTGCTGGTTAATGTGCTCCTCCATGTACCGGATGACCCGGTTGTAGGCCTCGCTGGGATGGCCCAGGCGGGGGCGGCCGGTGATCTGCGTCGGAACTGGAAGGGGATTGGCAAAGTAGCGGCGGTAGAGGTGGATCAGCAGCTCCTCCAGGTAGCTTCGGATCAGCTGCTCTGCGCCGAAGACCGGGGAGCCCAGGCTTCGGATTAATTCCTCCTGGTAAGGATTATCCAGGCGTCCCGAGAAGGCATGGCGGGCTTCGATGATGATCTGGGCCAGCAGGGCGCTCTCGGTATCCTGAACCGTAAGGATTTTGCGCTTAAAGTGCTCCATGCAGGGGGAATGGCAGTCAAATGCGATGACCACCAGGCTTGGAGCGCTTTTTCCATTGGCCAGTACATTATGAAATTCATTGGGCTGGTGGAAGATGATGCTGCCCCGCTTCAGGGTGTGCTGGCAGTCGCCGGCCATTACATTGACCTCGCCCTTATCCACACAGAGCAGCTCCCAGAAATCATGGCGTTCTCCGGAAAAGGAGAAATTGCTCATATAGTCAAAGTAATGGATGGAGATAACACTTTGGACGGCGATGCTGGTCTGGAGCAGTGTACGTTTGTATGCCATGGCGGCCTCCTTACAGGGATGTTTTTGGGCGCAGCGCAGCGATTGCCAGGTACAGCCCGGCAGCAGCGGCTGCAACAAAACAAGTTTACCACAAATGAATCAGGAAAGAAAGGGAAGATTTTACAAATGTCAAAGACAAAGGGAAGAGTGACCCTTCCCAGTGAAGGGGGATTTTTAGAGGAAACCAGGGAGATGATGGAGCGGTGGGGGGCAGACGCACTGCGGGACAGCGATGGGACGAAGCTTCCGGAGGAAATCAAGGCATTGGATGCTAAGATTTATACCACATACTTTGTGGCGAGAGGACATAATGAATTTGCCAGGGAGCATATGGAGGAGTGCCAGCAGCTGTATCTGATGAGCCGGAGGGTAACCGCTGTGGAGAGGCTGGCGGAGGTTCCCTTTATGGAAGGGTATTTTTCCCAGCAGGTAGAGCCGGATTACTGCCATGATCCGAAGCAGTGGTGGGAGGTGATGGATCGGACCTTGAATCAGGTGGTTCCCCCGGAGCAATGGGAGGCGGATCCGGAGCGGAATGTGGTTCGCATCCAGGGGGCGGAGCCTTTCCACGAGTATACGGTGTCCTTCCTGGCCTATGCCCTGTGGGATCCCACCCAGATGTATAATCACATCACCAATCAATGGGGAGATAAGCCGCACGAGATTCCCTTTGACGTGCGCCAGCCCTGCTCCGGACAGTTTGCAAAGGATTACCTGCTGCAGTGGCTGAGGGAAAATCCACGCACAGATGTGGTGCGGTTTACCACCTTTTTCTATCATTTTACCCTGGTATTTAATGATCAGGCAAGGGAAAAGTTTGTGGACTGGTTTGGCTACGGGGCCACAGTATCGGTGAAGGCGCTGGAGGAGTTTGAGGAAGAGTACGGCTACCGGCTGCGCCCGGAGGATATCGTGGATAATGGCTACTATAATTCCACCTTCCGGGTGCCCACCAGGCAGTATCTGGATTATCTTGACTTTATCCAGCGGTTTGTGGCAAGGAAGGCCAGGGAGCTGGTGGAGCTGGTTCATCAGGAGGGCCGGGAGGCCATGATGTTTTTGGGGGATAACTGGATAGGCACGGAGCCCTATGGTTCCTATTTTCCGGAAATCGGCCTGGACGCGGTGGTGGGAAGCGTGGGGGGCGGCGCTACCCTGCGGCTGATCTCAGATATTCCGGGAGTGAAGTATACGGAAGGACGATTCCTGCCCTATTTCTTTCCAGATACCTTCTACCCTGGGAATAATCCCTGTCTGGAGGCGGAGGAAAACTGGCTCAGCGCCAGAAGGGCTATGATGCGCAAGCCCCTGGACCGGATCGGCTACGGCGGCTATTTAAGCCTTGCATATCAGTTTCCGGAGTTCGTCTCCTACATAGAGAAGGTGACAGAGGAATTCCGGGAGCTTTACCAGCGGATCGGCGGGAGCCGGCCATACTGCGGATTAAAGGTGGGGGTGCTGAACTGCTGGGGAAGGCTTCGGTCCTGGCAGGCCTTTATGGTGGCCCATGCTCTCTGGTATCAGCAGACCTACTCCTACTTCGGGGTGCTGGAGGCCTTAAGCGGCATGGCGGTGGATGTGGAGTTTTTCAGCTTCCAGGATATCCGGGAGCACGGGATCCCGGAGGGGCTGGATGTGATCATCAATGCAGGCGCTGCCGGCACAGCCTTCTCCGGCGGGGAGGAATGGCTGGATGAAGGGATCCTTACCCAGATACGCCGTTTTGTCTATGAAGGAGGCGGTTTTGTGGGAGTCGGGGAGCCCTCGGCCGTTCACTCTGGCGGCCGCTTCTTCCAGCTGGCAGATGTACTTGGGGTGGATAAGGAGCTGGGCTTTAGCCTTTCCACAGACCGGTATTGGAAGGAGGAGAGGAAGGAGCATTTCTTAAAGGAGGATTGCAGTGGGGAAATCTCCTTTGGGGAGGGGATGAAGGATATCTACGCGCTCTCAGAGGAGACGGAGATCGCTGTATATTCCCAAGGCTCCGTACTTCTATCCGCCCATCCCTACGGAAGGGGCAGAGGGGTTTATATCGCCGGGCTTCCCTACAGCCACGAGAATACCAGGCTTCTCCTCCGAAGCCTGTACTACAGCGCCGGCAGGGAACAGTCCCTAAAGTGCTGGTTTGCCCAAAACCCCTGGTGTGAGATACACGCCTATCCGGCCCAGGGGCAATATGCTGTGGTAAATAATTCCGGACAGCCTCAGAGCACCCTGGTTTATGACGGGGAGGGACAGAAAGAGGAGCTCCTTTTAGAGGGGACTGAGATCTGCTGGAGGGCGATCCGGGGGAAGTGTCAAAACCGGTAGGAGAGTATAGAGAATGGAAATGTAAAAATGACTGAAAAATAGAAAGGACAGAAATATTAATTGTAATAAACCACAATGAAAAGCCGAAAATATAAATATAATGGTAGATTGTGCAAATATTTTTCTGTGCATTTTTACTATACTAGGACTATGAGAGCAGGGGCGGGAATTACGCTTCTGCAGTGATTCTCAGAGTGAAAAAGGAGGAGGAATTGTTTATGAAGAAAAAAGTGATGGCGATTGCTTTGGCATCGGTGATGGCAGCATCTCTGGCGGCCTGCGGCGGAGGAGGCGGCGGCAGTACCACCACTGCAGCGGCGGCTCCGGCAGAGACCAAGGCGGAGACCACCGCCGCCCCGGCAGCGGACAGCAAAGTGGATTCCGGCGAAGCGGCGCCCTCCGGTGAAGGCGGCAGCCTGGTTTACTGGTCCATGTGGGAGGCCACAGAGCCTCAGGGACAGGCGATCCAGGAAGCGGTGGATCAGTTTACGGCGGACACAGGCATTGCAGTGGATCTTCAGTTTAAGGGACGTACCGGCATCCGCGAGGGCTTACAGCCGGCACTGGACGCAGGGACGAATATCGACCTGTTTGACGAGGACATTGACCGTGTGAATACCACCTGGGGACAGTATCTGATGGATTTAGAGGAGCTGGCTAAGGCAGAGGATTACGAGGCGACAGCCAATGCCGGCCTGATGGCAGCCTGCCGTGAGGTGGGAGGGGGAACCTTAAAGTCCATTCCCTACCAGCCGAATGTATTTGCCTTCTTCTATAATCAGGCGATTTTCGATGAGGCGGGCATTACCGAGGCTCCCAAGACCTGGGCAGAGCTGGATGCAGCCTGCGCGAAGATCAAGGAAGCCGGCTACACCCCCATTACCTGTGACGACGCGTACATTGTCTGCATGTTCGGATATCACATGTGCAGACTGGTAGGCGAGCCCAAGACAGAAGAGATCGTAAAGGGCGGCCTGTGGGATGAGGCAGCGGTTATGACCACAGCAGAGGCTTACGCGGACTTTGCGGCAAAGGGCTATTTCTCTGACACCATTGCTTCGAATGTATGGCCGGCTGGCCAGAATCAGGAGCTGGCTATGGGAACCGCCGCTATGTACTTAAATGGTTCCTGGCTGCCCAATGAGGTAAAGGATATGGCAGGAGATGACTTTGTATGGGGATGCTTCAGCTATCCGGAGGTAGAGGGCGGCACGGACGGAACCGACGCAGCTAACTATGGCGCACAGGTTCTGGCGATTAATAAGGATTCCAAGAATGCAGAGAACGCATTTAAGTTAATCTGCTACATCACCAAGGGTGAATTTGACAAGAGACTGTCTGAGCTTTCCATCGGTATCCCGGCAGACTCTACGAATTCTGAGTGGCCGGAGCTGATCGCCTGCGTGAAGCCGGTGATGGACAGCATGAATACCCGCTATCCGTGGGCGGCAGGGGCAGAGGCGAACGCAGACATGACCCCGATCATTAAAGAGAACTTCTTAAGTCTCTGCGGCGGCAGCATCGATGCTCAGGGATTTGTGGATGCATTAAAGAAAGCAGGAAATTAAAACTTCAGATGGCGGCAGTCTTGGCTGCCGCCATCTTTTATGCCAAACATTCCCTTTGGATTCAGGAAAGGAGGGAAGCGGAATGAAACGAAATAAAGGCATGATTATAGCATTTCTGGCGCCGGCAGTGAGTATCTTCGCCATTGTTTTCCTTTATCCCATCATCCGTACCATTATTATGAGCTTTTTTAAGATTGACGGGATCACGGATCCGGTGTCTAAGTGGCAGTTTACCGGATTGGCGAATTTTATCAAGCTTGCTAATACCAGCTTGTTCCGCACATCTATGTGGAACTTATTCCGCATCTGGCTCATAGGCGGTGTGATCGTCATGTCGCTGGCCTTGCTGTTTGCGGTGATTATCACCAGCGGGATTCGCCTCAAAAGCTTTTTCCGCGCAGTGATCTATCTTCCGAATATCGTCAGTGCAGTGGCTCTGGCCACCATGTGGCTGCAGTATGTTTACAGCCCGAAATTCGGCCTGCTGAAGACGGTGTTTTCCAAGCTGGGGCTCACTGCCCTGTCCAAGGTTCAGTGGCTGGACAATGACCATAAGTTTATGGCCCTTCTCTTAGCCTACTGCTTCGGCATGGTAGGCTACCACATGCTGATTTTCGCCAGCGGCATCGAGCGGATCAGCTCGGACTACTTTGAAGCGGCTACCTTAGACGGAGCCGATAAGCTGAATCAGTTCCGCTACATTACTATGCCCCTGTTAAAGGGCGTGTTCCGGACGAATATTACCATGTGGAGCGTGACCAGCGTAGGCTTCTTCGTGTGGTCTCAGCTGTTTTCCACGGTTACGGCGGATACCCAGACCATCACACCCATGGTTTATATGTATATGCAGATCTTTGGCGCGGGGAACAGCGTGACTGAGCGGAACTCCGGACTGGGGGCGGCCATCGGCGTACTTCTCAGCGTCTGTGTGGTTGCCATCTTCTGGCTGTGTAATCATCTCCTGAGGGATGATGATCTGGAATTTTAAAGGAGGGAGAAGGCTATGGCAAGAGAAAAAAAGTACCGTGAAGCGGTAAACTGGAAAAAAGAGCTGCGGCTGTTCCCGGGATATTTGATTTTATTGATCTGGATTTCCTTTACCTTTGTGCTGCTGGGGTGGGTTCTCCTGGCCAGCTTTTCCACCACAAAGGAGATCTTTTCCAATAAGCTTCTGGCCTCCGGGCTCCATTTTGAGAACTATGTGAAGGCGTGGATTAATTCCGATGTGGCAGGGATTTTCCGGAATTCCCTGGTGTACTCCATCATCGCCTGTTCCCTGCTGATCGTGATCTGCGCCCCGGCAGCTTACGTTCTGTCCCGGTTTATATTCCCTGGGAATAAGCTGATTCAGACCGGCTTTGTGTCTGCTATGGGAGTTCCGGTGGTTATGATAGTACTTCCCCTGTTTGGAATCGTGGCTAATCTGGGAATATTAAATCATGTCCTCAGCAATGGGATGCTTCTGATCTTCTTATATATCGGGATCAATATCCCCTACACAACCATCTTCCTCATGACCTTTTTCGGAAATCTGTCCCGGGCCTTTGAGGAGGCGGCGGCTATCGACGGGTGTCCTCCCACCAAGACCTTCTGGCTGATCATGCTGCCTATGGCCCAGCCGGGGATTATCACAGTGACCATCTTCAATTTTATCAATATCTGGAATGAATACTTTATCTCCCTGATATTCGCGAATTCCGACCAGCTCAGGCCCATCGCAGTCGGCCTGTACTCCATGATTAATTCCATGAAGTACACAGGAGACTGGGCCGGCATGTTTGCAGCCGTGGTCATCGTATTCCTTCCTACCTTTATTCTCTACATCTTCCTGTCAGAGAAGATCATAGCCGGTGTAACCGGAGGAGGGGTAAAGGGATAAACGCGAAGTAAAAATTAAGAAAAATCTTCCAAAAACTCTTGTTACGGGCGGAAATTTGTGATACAATTTAGCCAGAATGCAGGATTGTTTCAAAGGTGTCCGAAAGTGGTCAGGAGGATTTGGATATGAGTGTACAGTTACTTGATAAAACCAGGAAAATTAATAAATTATTGCATAATAATAATTCGCACAAGGTAGTGTTTAATGACATCTGCAGAGTGCTTAGCGAGATATTACTATCGAATATTCTTGTGATTAGTAAGAAGGGCAAGGTGCTGGGAGTCAGTATCTGGCCGGGAGTGGATGAGATTGAAGAGCTGATCGACGATAAAGTGGGCGGCCATGTGGACAAGATGTTAAACGAGCGTCTGCTCAGCGTTTTGTCCACCAAGGAGAATGTGAATCTGGCGACCCTTGGCTTTGCAGAAGAGAATGTAAAGAAGTATCAGGCGATTATCACCCCCATTGACATCGCCGGGGAGCGCCTGGGAACCTTGTTCATTTATAAATGCGATTTCCAGTATGATATTGACGACATCATATTAAGCGAGTACGGAACCACGGTGGTGGGCCTGGAGATGATGCGCTCGGTGAATGAAGAGAATGCGGAGGAGAGCAGAAAGATCCAGATCGTAAAGTCTGCTATCAGTACCCTGTCCTTTTCCGAGCTGGAGGCGATCACCCATATCTTCGAGGAGCTGGATGGCAATGAAGGGATCCTGGTGGCCAGCAAGATCGCGGATCGCGTGGGCATCACCCGCTCCGTCATTGTAAATGCTCTGCGGAAGTTTGAGAGCGCAGGCGTCATCGAATCCCGCTCCTCCGGTATGAAGGGCACCTATATTAAGGTGATAAACGACGTTGTGTTTGATGAGCTGAAGAGCATCAAGGCAAATGGAAAGTAGAAGGACGCCCCGCCTGAACTGTTACTTGAATTTTTCGAAATAATGTAAAAAGCCGCTTGTCAAGCGGCTTTTTCTGTGATATACTGCTAAAGTTGGCAAAAGTAAACACGTCGGCGGATTCCCTGGGCAGGTGCCAGGCAGAGGAGCGGCAGGATTTGGCTCTGAGCATAACGCAGGATTCTGCGAATTAACAGAGAACAGAGACCGGGGTCAGGCGGTTCCTGTCGGGTCGTCCGGGAAGCATGAGAAGCAGACGGAAGAAAAGCCCCCGCAAGGGGAGCAAAAACCAAATGGAGGAAAAGACATGAGCGTAATTTCTATGAAGCAGCTGCTGGAAGCTGGTGTGCATTTCGGCCACCAGACAAGAAGATGGAACCCTAAGATGGCTCCCTACATTTATACTGAGAGAAATGGCATCTACATCATCGACCTGCAGAAGTCTGTGGGAAAGGTAGACGAGGCCTACAAGGCTATCGCTGACATCGCAGCAGAGGGCGGCACCATCCTGTTTGTAGGAACCAAGAAGCAGGCGCAGGACGCTATTAAGACAGAAGCCGAGAGATGCGGTATGTTCTATGTAAATGAGAGATGGTTAGGCGGCATGCTGACCAACTTTAAGACCATTCAGAGCCGTATCGTCCGTTTAAAAGAGATCGAGACCATGTCCGAGGACGGAACCTTTGACGTACTGCCAAAGAAGGAAGTAATCGCCCTGAAGAAGGAATGGGAGAAGTTAGAGAGAAACTTAGGCGGCATCAAGGAGATGAAGCGGATTCCGGATGCAATTTTTATCGTAGACCCCAAGAAGGAAAGAATCTGTGTGCAGGAGGCCCATACCCTTGGCATCCCGCTGATCGGCATCGCCGATACCAACTGCGATCCGGAAGAGTTAGATTACGTGATTCCGGGCAATGACGACGCAATCCGCGCTGTGAAGCTGATCGTTTCCAAGATGGCGGACGCAGTGATCGAGGCAAACCAGGGCGAAGCCCTCTCTGAGTTAGAGGCAGCCGGTGAGCTGGAGGCTGAGGAAGGCGCAGAGGAGTAATCACAGGATATGCCAGTGTGCTGGCCGGCAGGCCGGCACGCAGGGCATTTCGGGAGTGAACCATAAATTTAGGAGGGAAAGAACATGGCAGTTACCGCAGCAATGGTAAAAGAGTTAAGAGAGATGACTGGCGCCGGCATGATGGATTGCAAGAAGGCCCTTGCAGCCACCGACGGCGATATGGATAAAGCAGTTGAGTTTTTAAGAGAAAAAGGACTGGCAGGCGCCGCGAAAAAGGCAGGCCGCATCGCAGCAGAGGGTATGGTAGTGACCGATGTGAGCGAGGATGGAAAGAATGCAGTAGTGGTTGAAGTAAACGCTGAGACTGACTTCGTGGCAAAGAACGAGAAGTTCCGCACCTATGCAGCCGATGTTGCTGCACAGGCCTTAAAGAGCAGTGCAGCCACCATGGAGCAGTTTATGGAAGAGAAGTGGGAGAAGGATCCTTCCCTCACTGTAAAGGAAGCCTTATCCTACCAGATTTCCATCATCGGTGAGAACATGAATATCCGCCGCTTCGAAAAGCTTTCTGCGGAGAATGGATTTGTATCTTCCTATATCCACGCAGGCGGAAAGATCGGCGTGTTAGTGGCTGTCGAGTCCGATGTGGTAAATGACGCAGTAAAGGAAATGGCAAAGAATGTAGCGATGCAGGCAGCCGCCTTAAAGCCGTTATACACCAGCCGTGATGAGGTAGATGCAGACTATATCGCCAAGGAGAAGGAAATCCTGGCAGCAGCTGCGAAGAATGAAAAGCCGGATGCCAGCGATAAGATCATCGACGGCATGGTAATGGGACGTATTAATAAGGAATTAAAGGAGATCTGCTTACTGGATCAGGTATATGTAAAGGCCGAGGACGGCAAGCAGACCGTGTCCAAGTATGTGGAGTCTGTGGCTAAGGAGAACGGAGCGAAGATTAAGGTTGTGAAGTTCTTACGGTTTGAGACAGGCGAAGGAATGGCTAAGAAGGAAGAGAACTTCGCGGAGGAAGTGGCGAAGCAGATGGGCGCTATGTAAGATAGTTCGTTTGAATTTCATAGTTAGTATGGAAGGGCTTCAGAGAAATCTGGGGTCCTTTTCTTTTATGGAACTGGAATTTGGATTGTAGCACAAGAAAATATTTGTGAAAAATAGTTTAAAAACAAACTATTTTGACTGAAAAATAAACAACGAAGCAGCATGAAATTAAGAATATCCAGTATTCACGACGGAATATGTAAATCAATCCTATGAAAACATTGTATTCTGAGGATTTATATTTCCATACCATATGTCACATATTCTGCAGCTGATGCTTTGAGGCAGATATGCAGCCGAAAGTGGTGTAGGGTATCATGGGATATCAACAATACAGTACAACGATTGACATTGATACTCATGTGGCGGATGAGAAGTATCAGGGGAAATTGGGAAATTTGGAAAAGCTATGGAGGTTGCTGAATTGGGAGAAATGGACAATTCTGGGATGGTGCAGACGCTTCAGTAAGGTGCATATATTAAAATAGTAAATAATAGCAAAGTGACAGCAAATGATTCAGAATCTGAAAATTGCATAAACTGATTGAAAAAAGGATTCGGAGATGATAAGATAAAAATAAGAATAGGAAAACAAGTGTTTTGTTGAAGAGAAGGCGATTGAATGGCTACATTCAGTATACTGAGCAATGTAAAGATTACTGATCCGAAAAAAATTGAATTCTTTATCAAGGCTCTTGATGCTTCGGCAGATGATCCCAAAAGAGAGCCATCCTCACCGGTGAGTCGCCAGATGACAAATATAGACGAGATACGGAGATTGATGTCCAAGAGGGTTCGATAAAATGAAGGAATATACAGTAGTCAATATATTGGATATGTTGGAAGCGATCAGAGAGGAGAACTTAAGTGCAATTCTCTCCGATTTTTCTTGCGATTAATAAAGAAATTGAAAATTTTGTATGGCATAATGCGATTGAATTTGCAAAAAAGAAAATGTCCATTACATATTTTCCGTTGTTGGTTCCAAAATTAAATAAAACACCAATAAGAACAAAAGATTTGGATTACGATTATACTAATACATATAAAGAAACTTATATCAGGCTATCCTCTCAAAGAAAAGAAGGTTTTCATTGTATGTTTATTGGAAAAAGACAAGACAAAGATATCAGCAAAAGAAGGAGAAACTAATGCAGGATAAAAAAGGTAACTCCCCAATTATTGTAAGTTCTCATAATGTGCATTTGGATTCTGATTATGTGCAGTGGATCCATGATATAAAGGAGCGTTTTAGGGGAGCGCAGATAAAAGCAGCTGTGAAGGTAAACTCAGAACAGTTATTATTCAATTGGCAACTGGGACGGGATCTTGTTTTACGAAAATCAGAAGAAAAATGGGGACGTGGTATTGTTGAGCAGTTAAGCCTGGACTTACAGCAAGAATTCCCAGAAGTGAAAGGCTTTTCGGCCAGGAATCTTTGGAATATGAAAAAATGGTATTCTTTTTATGCATTAGCGGAAGATTCTGATGACCTGATTCAAGCAGTAGATAATAAATTCAATTATGACAGTATAAAACTGCAGCAGATTGGTGCAGAAATCAAAGAAGATGATAGAAGAGAAAAACTGCACCAAGTTGGTGCAGAAATGGTATTTCCCGCTTTTTTTGGTTTTGTACCGTGGCGTCATCATGTAGAGATTGTTACAAAATGTAAATCTGTGGTAGAGGCATTATTTTACCTTCAGAAAACGATTGAAGAAGAATGGAGTAGAAATGCCTTAATTGATTGCATGAAAGCTGATTTATACCATAACACAGGAATGGCAAATACAAATTTTGCGGAAAAGCTCCCAGGAATACAGGGAAAGATAGCGCAGGAGATTGTGAAAGATACCTATGATCTCAGTTTTATTTCTTTGCCAAGAGGATATGATGAAACAGCGTTGGAAGAGGCATTGGAACAGAATATTACCAGATTTTTGCTGGAGCTTGGAACGGGATTTGCATTTATCGGAAGGCAGAAGGAAATTGTAGTTTCAGGAAAAACCCGTAAGATTGATATGCTGTTTTATCATATCCGTCTTAAATGCTATGTAGTGGTTGAACTGAAAGCTGTTTCTTTTGAGCCAGAATTTGCTGGAAAATTGAACTTTTATGTAAATGCAGTGAATGATCTTATTCGGACTTCAGATGAAAATCCTACAATTGGATTGTTGATCTGCAAAGATAAGGATCAGACCGAAGTACAGTGGGCATTTCAGGGAATCCAGACGCCGATGGGGGTTGCATCTTACGATAATATTAAAATAGAGGAGATTAAGAAACAACTACCTACAGAGGAACAGATTCAGCAACGTATTGAATTAGCAGAGGAAGAATTCAATCTGAGCAGAGGAAAAAGAAGTAGAGATTAATTACTTGCGATTTATCCTGCAATCAAAGCAAGGAAAACTTCGCTTCCTTCTTCTCGATATAGAAGAAACGGCATTTTACCAACTTTAAAAACCGCTTTACCAATTTCCAAATTTGTCTAATTTGAAGAAGAAAACAAAAGGCAAAAAATCTTTACCAACCAAAAAACTGGTAACTCAAAGACGGAGTCCCCCTCAACCCCGCATAAATCCAGCATTCCGTCAAAAACTTCGCAAAGCAGATGGGCGCTATGTAATATAGCCAAATTAAATTTAATAGGAAAGGTTGGAGGGCTTCAGAGAAATCTGAGGCTCTTTTTCTTTTATGGAGCTGGAAATTTGGATTGAAGAATATGCACATGTCTGTGAAAAATAGTTTAAAAACAAACTGTTTTGATGAAATTTTAAACTTGACAGAAAGAAAAAATTATTATAGTATAGATTAAGAATGCAGCTTAACAGTTTAAAAACAAACTATTTTGAATGAAAAATAAACGGTGAAACAGTATGAAATTATATTTTGAATTACTAAAATATCCAGTATTCACAATGGAACTTGTAAATCAATACTATGATAACATTGAAAGTGCGCGTTCGGCGGTAAAACGTTTGATAAAGAGTGGTTTTGTAGTAAAGATACGAAATAACCTTTACACATGCATTAGCGGGGAAACAGATGCACCATTGGCGAACCGTTATCAAATTGCAGGAGCGATCACACCTACCTCTTATCTTTCTCATCATTCGGCAATGGAATATTATGGAATTAGTGACCAGATTTTTTATGAGGTTTATGTATCTTCAAATACGATGTTTCGAGATTTTGAATTTGATGGATATACATTTTGTTATGTATGTTCGAAATGTAATGAGGGGATTGAAACAGTAAAATACAGTGGGGGTGTGCGAATAACAGATAAGGAACGGACTGTGATTGACAGTATTAAGGATTTGAATAAAATAGCAGGACTGGAAGAAGTGATTGATAATATTCAAGCAGTATCTGTTCTTAGAGAAAAACGTATGCTTGCCTATTTAGAATGTTATGATAATCAGTTTTTATATCAAAAAGTGGGGTTTTTGTTGAAAAGTCAACAGGAACGCATTGGATTATCAAATGAGTTCTTTCAGATATGCCAGGATAGGATTGGGCACAGTAAACGTTATTTGACGAAAGATTACAAGGAAGGAAAATATGATGCTATATGGCGGCTTGTAGTTCCGGAACAGATGTATTATTTGAAAAATGAAGGAGTCAGGCATGAATTATAATAAGGGACAACTTGGACAAATGGCAAAGCAGCATGGATTTGTTCGGGACACATTTGAAAAAGTGTTAAGGCTGAAAGAAATATCGATTTATTTGAATACAGATGAATATCTGCATGAACATCTGGCTTTAAAAGGCGGAACAGCAATCAACATGACTATTTTTAATCTGCCAAGGCTGTCTGTTGACTTAGACCTGGATTTTACACCAAATTTGCCGTTGGAAGATATGGAAAAAGCCAGAGGGAAAATCACAAAAATGGTGGAAAACTATATGACAGCGGAAGGATATTTTCTGTCAGGAGCTTCCAGGTATAGTCATAGCCTGGATTCTATGCTGTTCCAATATCAAAATGCCGGCGGCAACAGGGATAATATAAAATTGGAGTTGAATTACTCCCTGTGATCTCACATTTTTGCTCCGGTAGAGAGAAAGGTTGTAACGGATATTTTTGAAGAAGACGTAATAGTACGGACTTTGGAACCGATAGAGATATTTGCTGCAAAAGCAAATGCGCTTATGAGTCGGGCAGCAGCTAGAGATTTGTATGACTTCATGATCCGGAAGC
>CATOJE010000026.1 GCA_951800145.1 uncultured Lachnospiraceae bacterium
CGTAACCCCCCCCAATACATTATATAGTTTTTGCTACACCCCATAAGAAACGAAATACCTTCTCCTAAAAAGGCCAGCTACCCCGCTGGCCTTTTTACTTTGAAAAGGAATTCTTTATTGTACATTTGCAAGAATTCGTTTACAATAGAGGATAGAGTTTGAAAGAATTTAGAAAAGAAAGGCGGACGGTATGAGTATCGATGTCTGTTACTTAAATAGAGATGCGCTCTTTTCTTCAGAGACAGAGGACTACCGGATTCCGGCGGAGCCGGATCCAGGCCAGGAAGTGACGATCCGCTTCCGGACAGCACGCAATGATGTAGACCAGGTGATTTACAGGGAGCTTGGACAAGATATCTCAGTGGAAATGGAAAAGGTATCCTGTGATGAGTTTTTTGATTACTACGAGCATAAAATTACTGTGGGAGAGGAAAAGGTATACTATTATTTCCAAATTATTAAGGGCGGAGGCTGCTGCGATTATAATCGTCTGGCTGTACGGGGGGAAACTCTTATAGAGCAGGCTTTTTGCATTACCCCAGGCTTTCATACCCCGGAATGGGCAAAGGGTGCGATTATGTACCAGATTTATGTGGACCGCTTCTGCAACGGGGATCCCTCTAACGATGTGGAGACCAATGAATATATTTACATTAATGCGCCGGTACAGGGGGTGAAGGACTGGGAAAAGCCTCTGGAAACCATCGACGTGGGATATTTTTACGGAGGGGATCTTCAGGGCGTCTGGGACAAGCTGGATTATCTTCAGAGCCTTAGCGTTGAGGTGATTTATTTTAACCCGATTTTTGTGTCACCCTCGAATCATAAGTATGACTGCCAGGACTATGAGCACATTGATCCCCATTATGGCGTTATTGCGGAGGATGGCGGAGAGGTGCTGGAGGGCAGCGGTGAGGAGGGAGGAAACCGCCGGGAGGAGAATAAGCTGGCTACAAAGTACATCGCCAGAGTGACAAATCCGGTGAATCTGGAGGCATCCGATGCCTTTTTCGCACGCTTTGTGGAAGAGGTGCACCGGCGGGGGATGAAGATTATTCTGGACGGGGTATTTAACCACTGCGGCTCCTTTAACAAATGGCTGGACCGGGAGGGAATCTATGAAGGGGTCAGGGGATATGAGCCGGGAGCTTATGTCTCTAAGGACAGCCCCTACCACACCTTTTTTAAGTTTGAGGACAACTCGCCGGATCAGTGGCCCTATAATGGCAGCTATAATGGCTGGTGGGGTCATGACACTCTGCCGAAGCTGAACTACGAGGCTTCAAAAAAGCTTCAGGAGTATATTTTAACCATTGCGAGAAAGTGGATTTCCCCGCCGTACTGCGTGGATGGCTGGCGCCTGGATGTAGCAGCGGATTTAGGAAGCAGCGGGGAGTTTAATCATTATTTTTGGAAGCAGTTCCGCAAGGCGGTAAAAGAGGTGAATCCGGATGTGCTGATTCTGGCAGAGCACTATGGAGATCCGAGAAGCTGGCTCCAGGGGGACGAATGGGATTCTATTATGAATTATGATGCTTTTATGGAGCCCATTACCTGGTTCCTCACCGGGATGGAAAAGCACAGCGATGAGTATGAGGGAAGCCTGTATGGGGATGGGGAGGGATTTTTCCGGGCTATGAACTATCATATGAGCCGGATGCAGACCGCCTCGATTCTGGTGTCCATGAACCAGCTGTCCAATCACGACCATTCGCGCTTTCTCACAAGGACCAATCAAAAGCCGGGAAGGCTGGCTGACATGGGGGCAATGGCCGCGTCCGCGGGGGTTCAATATGGTGTGCTGCGGGCGGCAATGATGATTCAGATGACCTGGCCGGGAGCGCCTACGATTTACTATGGGGATGAGGCTGGCATGTGCGGCTGGACAGATCCGGATAATCGTCGCACCTACCCCTGGGGAAAGGAGAACCTGGAGCTGATTGAGTTCTGCCGTTATCTGTGCGGCATTCATAAACGTATTCCGGCCCTTAAAAAAGGAGCTGTGAAAAAGCTTATGGCAGATCGGCATCTGATTGCTTATGGGCGTATGCATGGCAGGTACAAGGCAGTGGTGGTGGTCAATAACCGGAAAACCGAGCGGGAGGTAGAAATCCCTGTATGGCAGCTGGGAATCGGAAAGGATGACATATTAGCCCGGCTCATGGTTACCACAGAGCAGGGTTATAATGTAGGAATCACAAAGATCGAGCACCCCCAAGGGTATGTCCAGATGAAAATGCCTCCGGTGAGCAGCGTGCTGATGATCACCCATGTGGAGGAATTTTTCAATGAAATTTTATAAAGTCCTTGATTTTTATCAGCTGTTATGATATCATGATCACGCCTGTTACAGGCAGGCTGAGACAGATGGGTGGATTCCCGAGTGGCCAAAGGGGACAGACTGTAAATCTGCTGCGATTCGCTTCGGTGGTTCGAATCCACCTCCGCCCATTTCATGCTCTACGTGTTGTCCGGATCCCCGCTTTTGGGCTTGTGGATGTTTGAAAACCCTTGTAGAAGCAAGGGTTTTTTTCATACCTTGATGTACTCTCGGAATCTCTTATGCATCTGCTTTTGCGGAAGAGACTCCGAGAGCACATCTTGATAAAAAGGAGTTATTTATGATAAAAGCAGATTTTCATACACATACAACCTACTGTGACGGGAAGCATTCTCCCAGAGAAATGGTGGAGGCAGCCTGTCAGAGAGGATTTACTGATTTAGGGATTTCCGGCCACGGTCTTTCTGTGGGGGAGCCGGGCTTCGGGATGTCTCAGGCGGACCTTGACCAGTATAAGCAGGAGCTGTATACCCTGCGGCAGGAATATGCAGGGAGGATCCATCTCTATATTGGGATTGAGGTGGACTGCCTGGGTCCGGTGCAGGAGGCAGAGTATGCCATCGGATCTACCCACTGTGTGGAGAAGGATGGGGAGCTGATCATTGTGGATGACACAGAGGAACAGCTAAGAGATGGGGTAGAGCGGCTGTGGAAGGGCAACTGGTATGATTTCGCCAGGGATTATTTTCAGCTGGAGGCTACGGTTTATGAACGGACTGGCTGTGACTGGGTGGGGCATTTTGACTTGCTAACCAAGTTTAACGAGGGAAACCGGTACTTTGATGAAGAGCGGGATGAATATCTGGAGCCGGCTCTGGCAGCGATGAAGCATTTAAATGAAGCCGGACTGCCCTTTGAGATCAACACGGGCGCGATTTCCAGGGGATACCGGACGAGCCCGTATCCGTCAAAGCGGCTCCTGAAGGAGCTGTGCGCCATGGGGGGCCGGATTATGATTAATTCCGACAGCCATAGCCGGGAAAATATCGGCTTTGGATTTTCCCAGGCTTTAAAGCTGGCGTCGGACTGCGGCTTTACCCGGATTACTGTGTTAAAGCCGGGAGGAGGCTTCCGGGAGGTAGGGCTGGAGGAATTCCGGGTGTAATTCTTATGTGGCACTGTAAAATAGTTCATGCTGCCTTTTTACCCGGCTTTTAAGCTGGGTCAGGAAGGCTTCCGGGCCAAGAACGCGGATCACCGGCCCGAAGGAGAGGATCTCGATCAGCAGCTCAGCCTCATCGGCCAGGTCATAGTAGATGGAGCAGAGCCAGGTTCTTGTTTCCTCCTGATAATGTGTATGCTTTTCATAATTTGCAAAGTGGAGCATACACCGCTCCAGGGAGTTGCGCTCCCCGCTGATTTCAATTACCACTGGCTCAAGGCAGCGGTGGATGGGACGGAAGGAATATCCGGCAGCCTCCGGCGGCGTGGCTTCGTGGGAGAGATGGCAGGCCTGAATCCGGCTCAGATTCAGGATGGTATTTTGATGGAAGCCGTGCTTTGCCCACTTTAAGCAGCAAAGCCGGAATTTATTATCTTTTAAAGAGTATTGCAGCTGATAGGGCGCCGCGGTAAAGGTGCTGGTTTGGCCATGACGATTCTTATAGGCCAGAATCAGTGCCTTTTTTTGCTGCAATGCAGCCAGAATGGTTTGAAAGCAGTGCTGAAGGGCAGGCGAGTCAAAGGCATCTCCGTCTAAATACTGGTCAAAATAATAGAAATCCTCCTGGCGGTAAAGAGGGTGAACAGAAGAAAGCCAGTCTTCCAGCGCTGCGATTTGGGCAGAGGAGAGGAAAAGCTTAATCTTTGGATCTCTTAATAGTGCCCGGAGCCAGGACTTCTGCAGGCGGCTTAAGGGAAGGCTTCCAGGGAGAAGGAGCTCCGGGTGCAGGAGAGTGGAGCGATAATTAGCGCTGGCATGAGGGGCACCAGGGGGCAGAGAGGCTTGTAAAAGGGGCCATTCCCCGGCTGTTATTTTGGGTACGATAGACAGGCTGCTTTCCAGAAAGCCATATTTTACTGAAAGCTCTGCGATCCTTTGGCGGGTGACCGGGCGAAAGGAGGCTTCTGCTAAAATCTGACGGACTGCCTGGTAGTAGCAGCTGTAAAGCTTATGAAATAATTCCGGGGAGGCGCTCTCTTTGGAGGGTGCTGTCAGGGGACGGACAGAAGAGGGAGGTGGACTCGCCGGCTCCGGTCTTAAGGCAGGGGAGGGAGCGGGCTCGCGGCGGGGCTCAGGATGAAGCGGTGAGCTGTACATATAATACATTTTTTCCAGATCGCGGATCAGCTTTGTGACAGCAAACCGATTATTCCCCTGAACATCCAGGATCCGCCCGGTAAAGGTTTTAATCCAGGAAAGCATCTCATTGGAATCAAAGAAGAAACCGCTGAAAAGGTACTGGTTTTCCCGAATTTTTAAAACCTCTCCGCCGCGCTTTTCCCGCTGCAGCCGCTCGATGATATATGGCTCCCTGCCTTCGTCCACAAAAAGCTTTAGACAGATTTCCTCGATACGCCGGGAGCCATTAAAGGAAACACCCCAGCATCGGCTGAGATTTTTTCCCAGATCCTGGTGCAGCTGATTATAATCCGGGCAGATCTCCAGAGGGATTACCCTGGAGACTGAGTCCAGACGGAAATTATTAAAGCGTCGCCGCTCCTTCAGATACAGGCAGAGATAGCGTCGCCCGGTTTGAGTGTTGACCAGTATTTTTAAGGGAACGCCTTCCACATGAGAAATCTGGCCGCTTCGGCTGCTTTTATTTTCCAGGAGGATGGCTCTGCTCTGGCTCATGGCGGATAAAATGGCAGCCAGGACTCCATCCTCTAAGGTATGTACGATGAAGTGGTGCTTAAATTGAAACCAGAAATTCTCCTTGTTTTCATGATCCAGGATGGTGCTGCCCACAAACCCAAAGGGAGCAGCCTCCTGAAAAAATGTGACAGCAGTAAGCAGATCCTGCCAGATTTGAGGATCCAGGGAGGCGGCGGGTCCGGGAAGAAGCTGATAATACAGGCCTTTCCCCTGCTTTCCGGAGTGCAGAAGCTCTGCCTGCTCATACTCCTTTAGCTTTAAGCGTATGGTCTGACCGTCAAATACAATGCCGTACTGCTCTGCAATCCGGTCGCAGAGCATCCCGGCAGTCATCCCTTTTGGCTGTCCCCACAAACAGTCCGGGATCAGAAAGTGAAGCAGGAGATCCTTATCGGTGAAGCTTTTTGATTTCCAAGCTGCGTAAAGGGGATTCTGTGGGATGGTTTTGCTGTCCACGCTGATATAAACGTGTTTTTCTTTCTGGGTATAGCCGGACTGGATGTAGCCGGCCAGCCAGCTCTCGATTCGTCTCCGCTCATTATCATAGGTGCGGGCGCTTTTCTCGCCATAGTCTCCCCGGCTTTTATAGCCATAGATAAAAAACTGCCGCATGTAGTCCCGAATCCGGTCAAAATTTTTAATCAGCTCTTGGAATTCCCCCATGATGTATCCCTCCTGCTCCTTTATCCTGCTGCTATGCTGTGATTATAAAGGAGATTTTTTAGATTCGCAATGTTTTTTAAATGATAAATATTTTCTGAACTGGTAAGATAAACCTGTAAACAAACAGGACACAAGCAGGAAGGAGTGAGGGTATGTTTGTATTATTTGACAAGGAACAAATGAGAGTTCCGGCAAAGGTTTGGCTGAGGGAAGAGAAGGATTTGGAATCCAGCTGTATGGAACAGGCGCTCCATCTGTCAGCTCTCCCCTTTTTACACAAATGGGTGTGTCTGATGCCGGACACCCACGCGGGAAAGGGAATGCCCATCGGGGGCGTAATCGCTGCCAGGGATGTGATTATCCCTAATGCGGTGGGAGTAGACATCGGCTGCGGTATGGCTTACACGGAGACAAATATCCGCCTGGAGGAGATACAAGATGTTATAACAGGAAATGGAACACTGATACAGGCTATAGTTGGAGATATTATGAGAAATGTTCCTGTGGGGTTTGCCCATCATAAAACAGTGATGCCATGCTATACCTTAGATCGGGCCATGGAAGAGATGGAGCGGTATGAGGAGGATGGAGAGCTTTTGGGGCAGCTGGAGGCAGGGTATTTCCAGATCGGAACCTTGGGCGGCGGAAACCATTTCATCGAGCTTCAGGAGGATGATCAGGGCTTTCTGGCAGTGATGCTTCATTCTGGAAGCCGGCATTTCGGAAAAACGGTGTGCGACTACTTTCACAATAAGGCCAGAGAGCTGAATCAGAAATGGTACAGCCAGGTGCCGGATGCATACCGGCTGGCCTTTCTCCCGGCCGATTCCACAGAGGGAAGGCAGTACATTAACTGGATGAATTTATCTATGGATTTTGCCAGAGAGAACCGGGAAAAGATGATGCTGGCGGTGAAGGCAATTATCGAGAAATGGATCGGGAAATATACAACGATTTCCTTGGAGTTTTCCCACGATATCAACTGCCATCATAATTATGCAGCACTGGAAACCCACTACGGAGAAGAGGTATGGGTACACCGGAAGGGAGCGGTGCGGGCAGGAGAGGGGGAGCTGGCTGTGATTCCCGGCGCCATGGGAGCGAATAGCTATGTGGTGATGGGAAAGGGGAATCGGGAAAGCTTTTGCTCCTCCTCCCACGGAGCCGGCAGGCAGTATTCCAGGAAGGGGGCCATGAGCGCTTTCACCTGCGAGAAGGTGATTCGGGATCTGGCAGAGCGAGGCGTAGTGCTGGGAAAAAAGGGAAAGGCAGATGTGGCGGAGGAGAGCCGCTTCGCCTACAAGGATATCGAACAGGTGATGGATAATCAGCTGGATCTGGTGACCCCGGTAAAACGGTTAAAAACTGTGGGGGTAGTAAAAGGATAATCAGGAGTGGGAGATACTCCCGGGCTTTAGGGATGCTTTTCGAAGCGGCCCTTGGGGTGCCGTGGGCGCTGCCCTTCGGTATATCGAGTATGCTCCGCTATTAATAGATAACGATGTTTCGCAGGTTCGAATCCTGCCGTGTCTGGTACACGTAGCTAAGTGGTATAGCAATCGTCCATATTTGCATCGGTTCATGCAAAGAAAACCATCCGGGAAAGGATATCGCCTGGTTCCTGGCCGCAAGGCAGTCTGTGAGACAGCCAGCGCTGGTCCAGATACCGCTTTTTGATTCGTCCTATCCGGCTGTGCCAAGGTGACAGGGAGGCGCGGTCAGAGGGAGAAGGAATCAAGCTGCTTACGGTCCGGCCCCTGTCTCATGGATTGGAGCCAGGAGAGGTCTTTGCCCAAAAAACACGTTAGAAAGAAGGGAATGAGAATGAAATTTACGATTAAAGAGCAGGAATGTGGATTTTTAATGAAAAATGGCCGGTTTCAGAAGCTGCTTCTGGCTGGAAGGTATACATATTTTAAAGAACTGGGATACGAGGTGCTGACCACCACAATGAGCGGAGTGGTAAAGAATATGGGAATACCTATGGAGGTGCTCCTTGCCTGTAAGGAATTTTCTGCCCGGGTGGTGAAGGCGGAGATCCCGGACTCCTCCATTGCGCTTCGGTTTGTGAATGGGGCGTACCGGGAAGTGCTGACTGCGGCAGAAACGTATTTTTGGAATGTATTTGAAACCAATACCTTCCAGGTGGTGGATATTACAAACCACTATATGGAGGAGTCCCTGCCCAGGATGTACATGGATCTGATGCCGGCCAAGTACTATAAAAAGATCGCTGTCAAAGACGGGGAGACAGGGCTGCTGTATTTCGACGGCCGCCTGGAAAAGCGGCTGGAGACAGGGGTGTATTATTTCTGGAATTACGGAGAGGAGGTAACCTGCAAAATTTTTAATATGAAGCTCCAGCAGCTGGAGATCAGCGGCCAGGAGGTGCTGACGGCAGATAAGGTGGGAGTCCGCTTGAATGTGATCTGCAATTACCGGATCACAGATCCGGAGCGGCTGGTGACCCAGGTGGAGGGGGCGTCGACTCAGCTATATACCTGTGCCCAGCTGATTATCCGTGAGTATGTGGGGAAATACCGTCTGGATGAGCTTTTGGCCCAGAAAAAAGAGATTGGGGAGTACATCCTGGATAAGATTCGGGAACGTCAGCGGGAGCTGTGTCTGGAGGTGGTGAACGGAGGGATCAAGGATATCATCCTTCCCGGGGAGATTCGGGATATTATGAATACGGTATTAGTGGCGGAAAAGAAGGCTCAGGCTAATGTGATCATGCGCCGGGAGGAGGTAGCTTCTACCCGCAGCCTGTTAAATACGGCGAAGCTGATGGAGGAGAACCAGACCTTGTTTAAGCTGAAGGAGCTGGAGTATCTGGAGCGGATCTGCGATAAGGTAGGGAATGTCTCGCTGAATGGCGGAAAAGGCGTGCTGGAGCAGCTGGCGGAGCTTGCGGGAATGTCTGCAAATAAATTTGCTTGAATCCTGGATGAATTTGGGCTATGATGAAGAGGAAGAGAAGGAATACAGATTATAGGAATTCATCATTGCAGGAGTGGATTTATGAGCGAAGATTTGATTTTAAAAGAAGAAGGACAAAAGGAGTGCTATTATGTGGCCTGTCCGGTGGAAGGAGAGGTTATCCCTCTCACAGAGGTTAAGGATACGGCCCTGGCCTATGGTATGCTGGGGCCGGGGGTGGGAATCCGTCCTGTGAGGGGGATTGCAGCAGCGCCCTTCGACGGGGAGGTGTCAGCGCTCTTTGAGACGAAACATGCCATTGGCCTTACCAGTGATGACGGCGGTGTGGAGGTGCTAATCCATATAGGGATTAATACAGTAGAGCTGAAAGGAAAATACATGACCAGCCTTGTGTCTGCAGGGGAGCATGTGGTAAAGGGACAGCCCCTGCTGGAGTTTGATATCCAAGGGATCCGCGAAGCTGGCTATGACACCACAGTGGCGGTGGTAGTGTCTAATCTGTATCTGTTTCCGAGGATTAATGTGGTGGGTTATGGAGAAAAGAAGAGGATGGAGGCGCTTTTAGAGTGCCGAAGATGCTGACAGAGACGGAAGGAAAAACCGATACAAAATAAAATGAGAGCGGCAGCTGTGATTCCGCTCTCATTTTTAAATACATAAAAGCGCGAGACGGGATTCGAACCCGCGGCCCCCACCTTGGCAAGGTGGTGCTCCACCCCTGAGCCACTCGCGCATGAATGAAAATTATTACTGACAACCGCTATTCTACCATGAAAAAATAACTATGTCAAGTATTTAAAAGCGGGTGATGGGAATCGAACCCACGTATCTAGCTTGGAAGGCTAGTGTTCTACCATTGAACTACACCCGCAGGAAATTACCGCATCCTGCGATAAAGTGCCCAGAACCGGAATCGAACCAGTGACACGAGGATTTTCAGTCCTCTGCTCTACCAACTGAGCTATCTGGGCATCGGCTGCTCATCAGAGGCAACGAGGATATTCTACTAAAGAATGATCCAAATGTCAATACCTTTTTTAAAAAATTTATTTGAGTAAGAAAGGTTTAGCTGAAGTTACTTTTTAAAATATGTGTTGTATCTGTCCTGCTTCATCTGTCCCTTCACAAATGGTTGTCATTCGCAAAAAAACGATGTATACTATTTAAAATATTCGTTAGCAGGCTCAGGGCCGGGAAGGGGCTGAAAAGCGCGCCGATGAATCGAGCCGAGGGAGGAACCATTATGAAAATAGGAAAGAAGCGGATGTATGATATTCTTCTTGCACTTTGTATTCTTGTCTTTGTGGTCAGCGGAACGATGCTGGTATACAAAATGATTGCTCAGAAAAAGAACGACAGCAGGCTGGAGGAGCTGTCCGGCATGGTGGCACAGCAGCAGGCAGAGCCGTCTGAGGGTGCTAAGGACAGCGAGCAAGGGGAGGAAGCCTTGTCAGAGGAGGAAACCCTTCACATCCAGCGTCAGGCACGGGTAGAAGCATACAGTAAGATTAAAGAGCAGAATTCCGATCTGGTGGGCTGGATTAAGATTGAGGACACGAAGATCGATTACCCGGTGCTCCAGTCTCTGGATCGCCCGAACTTTTATCTGAAGCATGATTTTGACCAGAAGAGCAGCGCCTATGGGGCTCCTTATGTGGCTGAGGAGTGCGATTTGACAAAGGAATGCAAGAATATCCTGATCTATGGGCATCATATGAAGAATGGAAGCATGTTTGCAGCCCTGGACGGATACTTGGATCCGGAATTTCGGGATGCTCATCCCATTATCCAGTTCGATACCCTGGAGGAATATGGGGATTATGAGGTGATGGCTGTATTTACCATGAGCGCGGTGGATCAGGAAAACCCCTTGTATGACTGGATTACCGCCGGGACAGAGGAGACATTTAACCAATATGTGGCCTATGCGAAGCGTAACTCGGCTTATGATATGGGGATAGATGCCCAGTGGGGGGATGAGCTGATCAGCTTGATTACCTGTGAATACACCCATCAGGATGGAAGGCTGATTGTAGTGGCCAAAAGAATACATCGTTAAATATTTATTTCATGGAAGAAATGCATAAAAATGCTGGACAGGATGTAAAATGCTGGTATATAATACACTGTGTGCAGGTATGTTTAGAAAGCAGGTGGATTCGTGGGATATAAAAAGCAGGTTTTCCGCAGTTTAGCTATGGTGACGCAGCTTGGTATCAGCGTGATGACGCCTATTTTTCTATGTATATTTGCCGGCTATTGCGTAGACACTCATTTTGGAATGAAAACCATGATCTTCTTTCTCATCATCGGTGTATTGGCTGGAGGCCGCTGTGGCTGGCGGATGGTCAGGATGACATTTCTAGCCGGGGAGAGGGAGGAGAGAAAGGCGTTGGAGGAGCAGCAGAAAACGCGGGAGGCCTCTCTTAAGGGGGAGGCGGTTTTCAAACCGAAGCGGCCCAGCAGGGTCAGGACAACATCCGGAGGAGGGGCAAAGACATGGGACAGTGTGACATCCTCTGAGAAGACAGGAAGCGGAGGAGACCTATGACAAAGGAAACACAGAAGCTGGTACTGCAGATGTCTGTGGGAACCTTTCTATGGAATGTGCTTCTGGGTGTGGCCGGATTCTTTCTGGGGCCGGCGTTAGAGTGGTCCAGGATATCCATTGGACTGGGACTTTTGGCTGGATTTCTGTCTGCAGAGGCTATGCTGATTCACATGGCCGTAATTACGGAGAGAGTTCTGGAGAGCAGGAATGAAGCTTATGCAAATAAGACCACAGTGATCCACTCTATGGGCCGTAAATTGGTTTATATTTTGGCTCTGGGGCTTATTTTATGGAGAATTCCTCAGATTAACGCGATGGCGATGGTTTTAGGAACAATGGGGCTTAAAGCCGGGGCATACCTTCAGCCCGTGCTGTTTGGCAGGAATCAGGCTTCCGGCCGGACAGAGGAATTGGAACAAACAGAAGGAAATATTGGAGAAAGGAGGAACGCGTATGGGGATGAGTACGGTAATCCAGCGGGAAGCTGATTTCATGATACATGGTATTTTAAAGTACAGTATCGGCGGCCATGAAGTGTGGATTACTACGACGACTATCGGAATGGTAATTGTATCAATTATTATTCTGGTTCTGGCCTTTATGGCAAAGAAAACCATGGAGCACGCTACCGATGTTCCGGGAACATTTCAAAATGTGATCGAGCTGGGCGTGGAGATGCTGGAAAAGATGACCCAGGGGATTTTGGGCTCTAACGCAAAAAAGTTTGCAAACTATATCGGGACCATATTTCTCTTCATCCTTTTCTGCAATCTGAGCGGACTTCTAGGCCTTCGGGCGCCGACAGCAGACTTTGGTGTGACATTTTTGCTTGGTCTGGTAACCTTTGGAATTGTGCAGTACCAGGGGATCAAGAATCGGAAATTCCGCCATTTTACCAGCTTGTTTGAGCCGGTTCCGGTGCTGTTTCCGATCAATTTGATCGGCGAGGTGGCCAATCCAATCTCAATTTCGCTCCGTTTGTTTGCGAACCTGCTGTCAGGCGTAATCATTATGGGGCTGTGGTATGGCATGCTGCCGATTTTTGTGAATATCGGTATTCCGGCAGCACTCCATGTATACTGTGATGTGTTCTCAGGAGCCATTCAGACCTATGTATTCTGTATGTTAACCATGGTTTATATTAATGACAAAATGGAATAAGGAATTTAATTTTATGTAGGAGGAAATTAGTATGAATTTTTCTGGACAGGATTTTATTTATGGTTGTTCTGCTATTGGTGCCGGTTTGGCTATGATCGCCGGTATCGGACCTGGTGTTGGACAGGGTATCGCAGCTGGTTACGGTGCATCTGCAGTTGGACGTAACCCGGGAGCAAAGTCTGACATTACCTCTACCATGCTGTTAGGCCAGGCGGTTGCCGAGACCACAGGTCTTTACGGTCTGGTTGTTGCTATTATTTTAATGTTCGTGAAGCCTTTTGGTTGATTGACAAAAATAGTAGTGCAGGAGAGGAGGCAAGGTCTTGGACGAATTTTTAAGAATTATAGGATTTGACTGGCAGTTAATCCATGATGTGGTTTTAACTGGCATCAATGTTTTCATCCTGTTCTTTGCGCTGTCCTACCTGTTATTTGAACCTGCCCGCAGCTTCCTGGAGAAGCGGCGCCAAAAGATAGCCGGAGATCTGGCTGAGGCTGCCGATAACAGGAAGTCGGCTCAGGAATTAAAAGCAGAGTATGAAAGCAAAATTAAGGAAATCAATAAAGAAGCAGATGGAATTCTTGCGGAGGCCAGGAAAAAGGCCATGGTAAAGGAGGCGGACATCCTGGATGAAGCCAGGGCGGAGGCTGCCAGAATTATCGAGCGGGCCAACCGTCAGGTGGAGCTGGAGCGCAAGAAAGCATTGGACGATATGAAGCAGGAAATCATCTCCATCGCATCCTTAATGGCCGGAAAGGTTGTGGCCGGCTCCATCGATGTGAAGGTACAGGATAGCCTGATTGATGAGACATTAAAGGAAATGGGTGAGAGCACATGGCTAAGCTAGCAGCGAAGGTATACGGCGACGCCCTGATGGAAGTAGCCCTGGAGGGCCAGAAGGTGGATGCCTTGTATGATGAGGCGAAGGCTCTGGCAGGCGTTTGGGAGGAAAACCGGCCTTTAGCCGCCCTTCTGGACAACCCGAAGGTTGTGAAGGAGGAGAAGCTGGAGCTTTTGGAAACCATTTTCCGGGACCGGGTTTCTCCGGACATGCTGGGCTTCCTGACCACAGTGGTGGAAAAGGGCAGGCATAAAGAAATTCCTTCCATCCTGGAATGCTTCATCGGCCAGGTAAAGGAGTATAAAAGGATCGGCACAGCCTATGTGGCAAGCGCCGTGTCCTTAAACGATGCGCAGAAGGCGCAGGTAAAAGAACGATTACTATCTACGACCCGGTATGTGGAATTTGAGATTCATTATACGGTTGATCCCAGCTTGATCGGCGGTATGGTGATTCGAATCGGCGACCGCGTAGTGGATTCCAGCATTAAGACCCAGCTTTACCAGCTTCAGAAGGAGCTGGCCAATATTCAGTTGGCCTGAGGGTTTTACGCTTAACTAACAAGGAAAGAAGGTGCGAACCTTAGTTATGAATTTAAGACCAGAAGAGATCAGTTCGGTAATTAAAGAACAGATTGCAAAATATTCTACCAAGCTGGAGGTATCGGACGTAGGTACCGTAATCCAGGTGGCTGATGGTATTGCACGTATCCATGGTCTGGAAAATGCTATGCAGGGCGAGCTTCTGGAGTTTCCGGGAGAGGTTTTCGGCATGGTGCAGAACCTGGAGGAGGATAATGTAGGCGCCGTTCTTTTAGGCGATTCTTCCGCCATCAGTGAAGGCGATCTGGTTAAGACAACCGGACGTGTAGTAGAGGTTCCGGTAGGCGATGCCATGACCGGACGTGTAGTAAATGCACTGGGCCAGCCCATCGACGGCAAGGGCCCCATCCAGACGGATAAATTCCGCCGGGTAGAGCGTGTGGCTCACGGCGTTATCGAGAGAAAGTCTGTTGACACTCCCTTACAGACAGGTATCAAGGCCATCGACGCCATGATCCCCATCGGGCGGGGGCAGCGTGAGCTGATTATCGGCGACCGCCAGACGGGTAAGACGGCCATCGCCATTGACACCATTATCAATCAGAAGGGCCAGGGGGTACACTGTATTTATGTAGCCATTGGCCAGAAGGCTTCCACGGTTGCCAATATCGTGAAAACCTTAGACGAGTTCAATGCCATGGACTACACAACCATTGTAGTTTCCACCGCGTCGGATCTGGCGCCCCTTCAGTACATCGCCCCCTATGCCGGCTGTGCTATCGGCGAGGAGTGGATGGAGAACGGGGAGGATGTGCTGGTTGTATATGATGATTTAAGTAAGCATGCGGCAGCTTACCGTACCCTGTCCCTGCTGTTAAAGAGACCGCCGGGACGTGAGGCATATCCTGGTGATGTATTCTACCTTCACTCCAGATTACTGGAGCGGGCATCGAAGCTTTCCGATGATTTAGGCGGCGGCTCCCTGACCGCGCTGCCCATTATCGAAACCCAGGCCGGCGACGTTTCCGCATACATTCCGACCAATGTGATTTCCATCACAGACGGCCAGATTTATCTGGAGACAGAGATGTTTAACTCCGGCTTCCGCCCGGCGATTAATGCCGGCTTGTCGGTATCCCGTGTAGGCGGCGCGGCGCAGATCAAGGCGATGAAGAAGATTGCCTCTCCGATCCGTACAGAGCTGGCCCAGTTCAGAGAGCTGGCCTCCTTTGCACAGTTCGGTTCCGACCTGGATGCAAGCACCAAGGAGCAGCTGGCCCAGGGCGAGAGAATCCGGGAAGTATTAAAGCAGCCTCAGTACCAGCCTATGCCAGTGGAATACCAGGTAATTATTATCTTTGCGGTTACCCGGAAGTACCTGCTGGATATCCCGGTGAATGATGTGCTGGCTTTTGAGAAGGATTTATTTAAGTTTATCGACGAGAAGTATCCGGAGATCCCTAAGTCCATCCGGGAGACTAAGGTATTAAGTCCGGAGACGGAAGAGCTGTTGGTAAAGGCACTGACACAGTGTAAGGCAGAACGTTAGAAGGCAGGTGAACCATCATGGCATCCATGAGAGATATAAAAAGAAGACGTGCCAGTATCCAGAGCACGGAGCAGATTACCAAGGCCATGAAGCTGGTTTCCACGGTTAAACTGCAGAAGTCAAAGGCAAAGGCAGAGGAATCTGCAGAGTACTTTCACTTGATGTATGATACCATCTGCTCGATTCTGCGCCGTTCCGGGAATATTGAGCACAAGTATTTAAAGGCAGGGGACTCTAAGAAGAAGGCTGTAATCGCCATCACCTCCAACCGGGGACTGGCAGGAGGATATAATAACAATATCATCCGTATGATTATGGGAAGCGAAGAGCTGCCGGCTGAGGATACTTATGTTTATGCCATCGGACGGAAGGGGCGGGACGGCCTGGCCCGGAAGAATTATGAGATTAAAGCGGATTATTCTGAGGTGATTAATGAGCCTATGTATCAGGATGCCGCGGATATCACAGCGGAGCTTCTGGATTTGTTCACAAAAGGGGAGATCGGCGAGATTTATCTGGCCTATACCTTCTTTAAGAATACAGTGACCCATATCCCGAAGCTGGTTAAGCTTCTTCCGGTGGAGACAGATATGTCCCAGGATTCGCCGGATCAGGGGAATCTTTTGATGAATTATGAGCCCAATGAAGACGAGGTTTTGAATGCCATCGTCCCCAAATATATGAGCAGCCTGATCTATGGCGGCCTGCTGGAGGCAGTGGCCAGTGAGAATGGCGCCCGTATGACGGCCATGGATTCTGCGACCAATAATGCAGAGGAAATGATCGATAAGCTGAGCCTGCAGTATAACCGGGCCCGCCAGGGCGCGATTACCCAGGAGCTGACGGAGATTATCGCCGGCGCCAATGCAATCGGCTAATATAACAAGTATGAAAGATCAGAAAGAATAAAGGAGAAACAAGATGGCAGAACAAAACACAGGTAAGATCACCCAGATCATCGGTGCGGTTTTGGATATCAAGTTCAGTCAGGGCCATCTGCCGGAAATCAACGATGCAATCGACATCGCCATGAAGGACGGCAGAAAGCTGGTAGCTGAGGTATCCCAGCATCTGGGTGATGATACGGTTCGTTGTATCGCCATGGGACCTACGGACGGTCTGGTAAGAGGGATGGATGCAGTGGCAACCGGAGCTCCTATCACAGTTCCGGTAGGAGAAAATACCCTGGGACGTATCTTTAATGTCCTGGGCGATCCAATCGATAATCAGCCTAAGCCTGAGGTAGAGGAATATCTTCCCATTCACAGAAAGGCGCCCACCTTTGAGGAGCAGTCCACGGAGACCGAGATTCTGGAAACGGGTATTAAAGTAGTAGATCTTCTCTGCCCCTATCAGAAGGGCGGTAAGATCGGTCTGTTCGGCGGCGCCGGCGTAGGCAAAACCGTATTGATTCAGGAGCTGATTCGTAACATCGCCACGGAGCACGGCGGCTATTCCGTATTTACCGGCGTAGGCGAGCGCACCCGTGAGGGCAATGACTTATATTATGAAATGAAAGAATCCGGCGTTATCAACAAGACCACCATGGTATTTGGTCAGATGAATGAGCCGCCGGGAGCCCGTATGAGAGTGGGCCTGACAGGCCTTACCATGGCAGAATACTTCCGGGATAAGGGCGGCAAGGATGTGCTTCTCTTCATTGATAATATTTTCCGTTTTACCCAGGCAGGCTCTGAGGTGTCCGCACTTTTGGGACGTATGCCCTCTGCAGTAGGCTATCAGCCCACCCTTCAGACAGAGATGGGTGCGCTCCAGGAGCGTATTACCTCCACAAAGAACGGATCCATCACATCGGTTCAGGCAGTATATGTGCCGGCGGATGACCTTACGGACCCGGCTCCGGCGAATACCTTTGCCCATTTGGACGCGACTACCGTACTTTCCCGTTCCATCGTAGAGCTGGGTATCTATCCGGCGGTGGATCCCCTGGAGTCCACCTCCCGTATCCTGGATCCCCGTATCGTGGGCGAAGAGCACTATAAGGTGGCCCGGGGCGTGCAGGAGGTGCTGCAGAAATATAAAGAGCTGCAGGATATTATCGCTATGCTGGGTATGGATGAGCTTTCTGAGGAGGACAAGCTTACTGTATCCCGCGCCCGTAAGATTCAGAGATTCCTGTCCCAGCCATTCTTCGTAGCTGGTCAGTTTACGGGTCTGGAGGGACGCTATGTACCGGTAAGTGAAACCATCCAGGGCTTTAAGGAGATCCTGGAAGGCAAACATGATGACATTCCGGAGAACCTGTTCTTAAATGCAGGGAATATTGATGACGTACTTGCCCGCGTGAAATAGGGGGGACGGCTATGGCAGAACTCTTTCAATTACAAATTATCACCCCGGATAAAAAGTTCTACAAGGGAGAAGCTCAGATGGTGGAGCTGATCACGACAGAGGGACAGATTGGTGTTTACGCAAGGCATATCCCCCTCACAGCTGTGGTGGCGCCAGGTGTGCTGAGGATCCATGAGAAGGAAGGGGTAAAGGAAGCGGCTCTGATGTCCGGCTTCCTCCAGGTGATGCCGGATCAGGTTACCATTATGGCGGAGGTTGCAGAGTGGCCGGAGGAGATCGATGCAAATCGGGCCAAGGAGGCAAAGACCAGAGCAGAGCGGCGTCTTCAGTCTCATGACGCGGAGTTAGATGTATCCCGGGCGGAGCTGGCCCTGAAGCGGGCGCTGGTGCGTCTGGAGGTCGGGAAGTAGCGCCGGATATAAAAAAGAAGGCCAGGCAGCAGCCAGGGCCTTCTTTTTAATCCGATTTTTAATCCAAATAGTGCTTGACAAATAGAAAAACATCCATTATAATTAATTTTGCTGTTAAGAAAACAGCGGATACGTGTGCGTAGCTCAGCTGGATAGAGCACTTGGCTACGGACCAAGGTGTCGGGGGTTCGAATCCTCTCGCGCACGTTGTGAAGCTCCTGGAAGTGATTTCAGGAGTTTTTTTATTTAATAAAACAAAATCCCGCAGCCAGGACTGCGGGGTTTTTCTTTTTATTAAATCCGCCTTACAAGGTAAACTGAATCATGCAGAATACAGCGTAGGTTAATAAAAGGATCCGTCCCTGGGTCCGGGAAAGCTTTCCGCGGATCAGTGGCGGGGCGGTCATAAGAAGCATGACAGCAAACATCACTGGAAGATCCAGGATGAGAGAGGTATTGTAGCCCCAAAGGGTAGAGGTCTGGGGGATATGGAAGGGCGCCAGCGTGATAGAGATACCGCTGACCAGCACCAGATTAAAAAGATTTGCCCCAATAACATTTCCAAGGGAAAGAGCGCCGTGGCCCTTTAGCAGGGAGGTAATGGCAGTTACCAGCTCGGGCAGGGATGTGCCCAGAGCCACAAAGGTTAGTGCGATGACGGATTCCGGAACGCCCAGGGCCTGAGCAATGAGAGTGCCGTTATCCACCAGAAGATCTGCCCCTACAGCAATCAGGGCGGCGCCGATTATCAAAAGAGCGATGTGATGGCTTAAGGATTTTTCTTCCTCTTCCTCCTCCTCCTTTTCCACCTCTTCCTCAGGGGGATTTTGTTTCATCTGCAGGATGGTGACGGTCATATAGATAAGAAAAATCGTCAGAAAGGCAAGCCCGGAGAGCCGGTGGAAATAGCCGCTTAGATAAGCAACTCCGGCATAGAGCACGGCAGAGGCAAAAAAGAAGAGAACGGGCGTGCGCAGCGTCTTTTTTTCAATTGGCCCTGGCTTGATGGTAATGGTGATGGCTGCTATCAGAGCTGTGTTGCAGATAATGGAACCGATGGCATTGCCGTAAGCAATTTCACTGTGGCCGGTCAGGGCTGAGGTGGTAGACACCATAACCTCTGGCAAGGTGGTGCCGATGGATACAACCGTTGCACCGATGAGCAGCTCTGGCAGGCGAAATTTGCGGGCGATTCCGGTGGAGCCATCTACAAACCAATCACCACCTTTAATCAAACAAATTAGTCCTGCAGCGAAAAGCAAAATTGGAATTAGCATGTTTTTTCTCCTAACGTACATTTTTTGGTTGGTTTTATTTTGAAACAGTGATATGATAAAATCACAAGTAAAGGATAGTGCTTTTTTAGAAATGTTTCAATTAAAAACAAAGAGATATTTGTTCGATTTTGAAACATAAAAGCAGGAAGAAATGAGAAGGGAGAAAGAAAGGATGGGTAAGAAATACAGGATTTTAGGCATTGCGCCATATCATAATTTGAGGAATGCTATGATTATGGCCGCAGAGAAATATGAGGAGATTGAAATTACAGTTTATACAGGAAATCTGGAGGATGGGGTTCAGCTGGCTGTGCAGCATATGGGCCAGGATTTTGATCTTATTTTGTCCCGGGGCGGAACTGCAGAGATGATTCAGAAGGTGGCGTCAGTTCCGGTGGTTGAAATTCCTATATCAATTAATGATATTCTAAGAGGAATTTTGCTTTTGGAAAGCCGGGCAGAGCCATATACCATCGTGGGTTATCCGAATATTACCCAGCCAGCCCACATCCTGTGTGAGATGATGAATTACAAAATGAATATTCTTACCATTCACCATCCCGATGAGCTGGATGAGGTACTTAAGGGGCTGAAAAGAGAAGGAAATAAGGTGATTCTGTGTGATGTGATCACAGAGATGGTAGCCCGGGAGGCTGGACTAGAGCCGATTCTGATTCTGTCAGGTCCAGAGGGAATTGAGAGCGCTATGGAATATGCGATCAACCTGTGCAATACCATACAGGAGACGAAGGCCAGGAGCCGCCTGTTTACCGAGGCGTTACAGATGCAGGGCATGAGAACGATTATTATGAAAAGGGATGGGACTGTATTATTTTCCACCTATGATAAGGAAAATATAGCATCTGTGATCGGATATCTGCGGGATCTGGCAGAAGCTCCCCAGCCCATAGTAGCAAAAGCGTTTCACATGATTGATCATGGGCTGTACTCGATTCTGGCAGAGGAAACCGATTTTCTCGGGGAAGCCTGCTATATATTCTGCCTGGAGCAGAATCCGTTCCCAGTAGGAGGCAGTAAGCATGGCATTCGCTTCTGGTCTTACACAGAAATATCGGTGATGTATTCCAGCAGCTTTTATTCTCTTACGGCCAGTGCAAGGCTTATGGAAGAGAAAATCAAGATGATTAACCAAAATATGGTGCCGGTCATGATTCTTGGAGAGCGGGGCTCGGGAAAAAATGAGATGGCTGCTAAGCTTTATCTGGAAAGCTCCATGCAGAAATATCCTTATGTGACCATAGACTGCCAGGTAATTAATGACCGGACCTGGAACTATATGGTAAGCAATTATAACTCTCCCTTTAATGATCAAAACAATACCATATTTATCAGCAACATTCAGGCCTTGTCAAGGAGCCAGCAGAATCAGCTGATGTCTCTTTTGGTGGACACGAATGCTCATAAGAGAAACCGGATCCTTTTTTCCTGCTCTCAGACTCTGGATGCAGGCGTGGAGGATCCTTCGAAAAATTTTATTGACTACCTCACCTGCACTACGATTTATATGCCGCCCTTAAGGGAGCTGGCCGATGATATCCCTAATGCATCCAGCTTATATCTGAACACCCTTAATGTAGAATTATCCAGGCAGATTGTGGGATTTACGCCGGAAGCCATGATACTGTTAAAGGCTTATTCGTGGCCGGATAATATCCTTCAGCTTAAAAGAGTACTGACAGAGCTGGTGATTCTCACTTCAACCGCATATATCCAGTATGACACAGTGTATCAGGCCATAGAGAAGGAAAAGCGGCAGTATGTACCCGTTAGCTCCGCTGCCTTTGACTATGACCGCCCGCTCAATGAGATGACACGTGAGATCATCAAGGTGGTTTTGTCTCAGTGCGGCGGCAATCAGACATTAGCAGCAAGGAGGCTTGGCATTGGGCGGACTACCTTGTGGAGATACCTGAATGAAGGAAACCAATAGGGCCGGATAATAAACTAATTCTAAAATTCGTTGAAAATCAATATTGTTTCAAATTAAAACATATATAGTGATAATTTTCTTGAAAGATTCTTAAATCCCTGGTATTATTAAACACACAAAGAAAAAAAGAGAAAGACCTGAACTAATAGTTCTAAAATGAAACAGTCGGAGGTGATAGAACACCATGATCAAACTTCTTGTAATATCAGATGATTTTACAGGAGCTCTTGATACTGGAGTACAATTTGCAGGAAAGGGTATCATGACAAAGGTCCTGGGGTATGTTCCCCAGGACCATGAGATACTGAGGCGGCTGCAGGTGCAAGTGCTGGTGGTGGATGCCCAGACAAGACATCTGGAAAGCAGCAAAGCATATCAGAGGGTCTGGAGGCTGGTAAAAAGCGCCAAGGATGCAGGAATCTCCTATATTTATAAAAAAACAGATTCCGGCCTGCGGGGAAATATTGGAAAAGAGCTGGAAGCGGCGCTTACAGCAAGCGGAGAACGGTATCTTACCTTTATCCCGGCACTGCCAGAAATGGATCGGATTACGGTGGGGGGAGTCCACTATATCCAGGGAATTCCCATACACAAAAGCGCCTTTGGGCGTGATCCCTTTGAACCAGTTCAGTCCGCCTGGGTGAAGGATTTATTTCAGGATGTATCCGTCAAAATAGCATCCTACGAGGAAAGCAGACATTATGAGCGGGGAAGAGAGCCGGAAATCGGCATTTTTGACGCAGCAAGCCAGACACAGATAGAGGTGATAGCCGAAGACTTGATGAAACAAAACCGGTTAGGCGTGATGGCAGGGTGTGCAGGCTTCGCCTCTGCATTAGGGGACTTCCTTAAGCTGGAAAGAGAAGAAGTGGCTCATCCATTGGTAACCAGGCGAATGCTTATTATCTGCGGAAGCATTAACGAGATTACCAGGCAGCAGATTGATTATGCAGAAGAGCATGGAATGAAACGGGTTACCATGACGCCAAAACAGCAGCTTGCTCCTGGATATCTGGATTCAGAAGAGGGGAGAAGATGGCTGCAGGGCTTAAAGGAAGATTGCGAGGCAGGAATTACCTGTATTGTTGAGACCGGGATCTCCCATATGGAACGGGTGGCAGAATATCGGAGGCTGAATCAGATCCCACTGGAACAGGCGCGCGAGACTATTTCTAAAACCTTAGGGGAGGTATTAAAGCAGCTGCTGGAAATGGGGCTGGAGGCTACATTGATGATTATCGGAGGAGACACACTGGCAGGCTTTATTCATGAAATGCAGTGCAGTGAGATCACCATTTACCGGGAGCTGGAACAGGGAACGGTTCTCTCATCCATAAAGGCAGAAGGAAGAGAGCAGTGGATTATCTCAAAATCCGGAGGGTTTGGAAATCCGGAGCTTTTGATGAAGGTGGATCAGCTGGTGAAGCATAATGTTTCTGAGCTGACAACTTAAATTTATAGGAAACAGGGAGGAAGAAATATGCTGGAACAATATTCTCTTTCCATGCCAGGAGCAGTGTACAGCGGCAAGGGGGCTCTAGGCAGGATTCGGGAGCTTACGGAGGGAAGGTTTAAAAGGGCTGCGGTATTTACAGACAGAGGTGTAGAGCAGGCCGGACTTTTAAAGCTTCCTATGGAGCAGCTAAAGAAGGCGGGAGTGGATACGGTTGTGATAACCGACCTTCCCGCGGAGCCGGATTGCGATGCGGCTCAGGAGATAGTAGATACGTTCCGCCAGACCGGTGCAGACTTAATCGTTGCAGTGGGCGGCGGAAGTGTCATGGATGTGGCAAAGCTGGCGTCTATTACGGCAGGAGGCGCTCCGTCTGTGAGAGAGCTTTTGGAGAATCCGGGGCTTGGAAGAAAGAGTGTTCAAACCCTTATGATTCCCACCACAGGGGGAACTGGATCTGAGGCGACGATGAACAGCATTGTAGCAGTACCGGAGAGGCAGCTGAAGGTAGGCATTGTAAACCGGGAAATGATGCCGGATATGGTGATTCTGGATGGCAGCCTGCTGAAACATCTTCCAAAGAAAATCGCGGCATCCACAGGAATCGATGCCCTGGCTCATGCGGTGGAATGCTTTACCTCCAATAAGGCGAATCCCTTCAGCAATCTTTTTGCAAAGGAAGCAGCCAGGCTGATCTTCCATAATATCCAGGCGGCCTGTGAGGATCCTGAGGCAGAGGAGGCTAAGACGAATATGCTGATCGCCGCATTTTATGCAGGTGTGGCGATTTCCGCCTCGGGAACTACAGCGGTTCATGCCTTATCCTACCCTTTGGGCGGAAAGTATCATATCCCTCACGGTGTTTCAAACGCCATGCTGCTGCTTCCGGTGATGCGCTTTAATGAGCCGGCATGCAGGAAAGAATTTGCAGAGCTCTATGATGCCATAACCGGGGAGGGCATAGAAGATTCTGCTATGACGGAAGAGGAAAAAGCGGATAAGCTCCTTAACCGTATGGGAGAGATCATCCGAAGCCTGGAGATTCCCTCCTCCCTGTCTGCATTTGGAATCGGCGCGGAAGCATTAGAAGAGCTGGTGGAGGCAGGGCTGGATGTGAAGCGGCTTCTGAATAATAATAAAAGAGAAATCAGCTGCGAGGATGCCCGCGGGCTTTATCTGGAAATCATGCGTTAGCCTTGTAGGAAAGGGGCAGGCTGGAAAGGAAAAGGTGAATCGAAATGGCTGTTTTAAGAGGAATTATTCCTCCTGTCATCACTCCGATGAATGAGGATGAATCGATTAATGAGCAGGAGCTGAGGAATCAGGTAAACCGTCTGATTCAGGCAGGAGTCCACGGACTCTTTCCCTTTGGGACAAACGGTGAAAGCTACATATTAAGTGAAAAGGAAAAAGAACAGGTTTTATCCATCGTGGTACAGGAAAACAGAGGAAGAGTCCCAGTCTATGCGGGAAGCGGGTGTGTCGGGACTAAGGATACCATCCGGATGTCTCAGATGGCAGAAGCTCTGGGCGCAGATGTTCTCTCTGTGATTACCCCATGGTTTGCGAAAGCGTCAGATGAGGAGCTATATGATCATTACTGTGCAGTGGCAAGCGCTGTTACGATTCCAGTGGTGCTCTATAATATCCCAGCCAGGACAGGAAACAGCCTGTCTCCGGCACTGGTAGAGCGCCTGTCTGCAGTGGATAATATCGTCGGCGTCAAGGATTCCAGCGGCAACTTTGATAATATGCTCCAGTATCTGGAGAGAACCAGAGAGAAAGGTGATTTCGTCGTTCTCTCCGGCAATGACTCTCTGATTTACTGGAACCTGCTGGCAGGGGGAAGCGGAGGAATCGCCGGCTGTGCCAATGTTTATCCGGAGACCATGACAGCGATCTATGAGCGGTTTATGAAGGGTGACCTGGAGGGGGCCAGAAAAGCCCAGGATTCCATCCGCTCCTTCCGGAACTGCTTTCAATACGGAAATCCTAATACCATCGTAAAAGCAGCGGTTGGGATGCTGGGATACCCGGTTGGAAAATGCTGTGCGCCCTTTGACCAGATACCGCCCCAGGGTCTGGAGGCCATAAGGCGTGTTATTGATGAGAACCGGGAGCTGGGGATGAAGTAGAAAGGAACAGAGAACATGAAACCTTTGATTGGCATTACACTTGGGGATCCGGCGGGAATCGGGCCGGAGATTACAGTGAAGGCGCTGACGGATCACCCTATATATGAAACCTGCCGCCCCCTGGTGATCGGGGATGCCGGCATATTAAAGAATGCAGCCCGGATGGTGGGAAGGGAAGGAATCGAGATCCATTCCATCGAAAAGCCTTCGGAAGGGTTTTACCGCCCTGGCTGTATCGACATTATCGATATGAAGGTGGCAGATCCGGAAAAGCTTCCCATGGGCAAGGTATCCGCCATGGCAGGGGAAGCGGCCTTCCAATATGTGAAAAAGGTCATTGAGCTGGCTATGGCCGGCCAGGTGGATGCAACTGTAACCAATGCCTTAAATAAAGAGGCGATTAATCTGGCCGGGCGGCATTACTCCGGACATACGGAGATCTATGCGGAGTTTACCGGTACGGATAAGTATACCATGATGCTGGCCCATAAGAACCTGCGGGTGGTGCATGTGTCCACCCATGTTTCCCTCCGGGAGGCATGTGATCGGGCGAAAAAGCCCCGGATTCTGGAGGTTATCCGGATCGCCAATCAGGCTTGTAAGGATATGGGGATCAAGGAGCCGCGGGTGGGTGTTGCCGGCCTGAATCCTCACTGCGGTGAAAATGGCCTGTTTGGAAAGGAAGAGATAGATGAGATTATGCCGGCAGTGGAAGCGGCAAGGGCAGAGGGCATCCAGGCAGAGGGCCCGATTCCTGCGGATACCATATTTTCAAAGGCCAGGGGAGGATGGTATGATATTGTGGTAGCTATGTACCACGATCAGGGCCATATTCCCTTAAAGGTGGTAGGTTTTGTCTACAACCAGGAGGAAGGGAAATGGGATGCAGTGGAAGGGGTGAATATTACCCTGGGACTGCCCATTATCCGAACCAGCGTGGATCATGGAACCGCCTTTGACCAGGCGGGCAGCGGAAAGGCCAATGAGCTTAGCCTGCTAAATGCCATCGAGTATGCGGTAAACTTTGCAAGGAGCAGATAATAAATAATTTATTTTATATAAGGAGGAGAACATCTATGAGAAAGAGAATGATATCAGTGATTCTGACAGCAGCTATGATCGGAACCATGCTTGCCGGCTGCGGAGGCAAGACCGATTCCAAGGGAGGCGGGGCAGGACAAGCGGAGCAGGCCGGCGGCGAAGGCTCCAGCGCCGATGGCAACAGCTACACCATGTTTATGCGGAATACCTATGTGAATTGGATTAAAGAGCTGAAGTGGTATGATGCGGCAGAGGCCAATACGGGGATCCATGTAGAGTATGTGGAGGGGCCAGACGACTTTAACGACGTATACTCGGAAATTGATCAGCGGATTATTTCTAACACCCTTCCAGACGCGGTGATGACCAAGCTGGCCCAGACCAATGTTTACGGGCCCCAGGGCGCCTTTGCGGATCTGGCCCCCTATATTAAGCAATACGCTCCCAATTTACAGAAATATATTGATGAGAATCCGGATTACGCGGCGCTGGTTACCGACGAAAACGGGGCCATTTACGGCCTGGTAAAGGAATCTCCGATTTTCACCGATTATCTGGGATATCGTGCGGATCACCTGGAAAAGGCGGGGATCGATCCGGCTTCCATCAAGACGGTGGATGATTTTACCGAGACCATGCGCGCGCTGAAAGAGTTTTACGGAAAGGATAATCCGAATTATTATCCATTAGACGGAAGAGAAAATCCCATCCGCTTTGCCGCCTGGTTTGATTGCCCCAGCAATATTTCCGCAGAGGAATCCAATGGTATCTACATCGATCACCAGAAGGACGGTTCCCTGGATATTATGGATGAGAACGCCTACACCATGGTGGAAACCATGAAGGCCTGGTATGATGAAGGCCTGATCAACCCGGAATTTGCTGCTAATACCCGTACCGAGGGCGACTGGGAAGCAGCGATGATTAACGGAAATGCCACCTTTATGTATGACTATTACAACCGGGCAGAGTGGTTTATGGCAAATGGCGGCAAGGATGCAGATCCGGATTACCAGATGGGCGTTTTGGATATGTTCCAGGACGAAAACGGGAATATCCTGAAGGGAACCAGCTGCTGTAAATATAAAGAAGACTGTGTTACCGCAGTAAATGCACAGTGCAGCGAAGAGAAAATTAAGACCATCCTTACCTTTATTGACTATTTTTACACAGAGGAAGGCATGATTGTCGCCAACTATGGTGTAGAAGGAGAAAGCTTTAAGACAGAAAGCGACGGATCGAAGACCTTTATCGTAGACTATGCTGCCGAGGAGGCTACCCCGGAGGGAGAAAAGAGATGGTCCTTCTTAGGCGACCGGTTTACCGTATGCAGGCCCATTGACAATGAAGCGTTTTTCGCCTGGAATTCTCCTCTGATTGCAGAGGCGGCAGAGCGGATCAATACCGATGAAAATGTAATGAAGGCATACAATCTGAAATATACCGTAGAACAGACCGAAGAATTATCCAACCTGGTTGCCACCGTTTTTGACGCGGAGATTGCCGGCATCGTATCCTTTGTAACTGGGAACAAGGAATTTAGCGCGGATGCGTGGAAGGCCTTCCAGGACGAGATGAACGGCCTTGGGCTTTCCCGTATTGAGGAAATTCAGCTGGAGGCTTATCACGCAACCTTCGGGAATTAAATACGGAAAGGAGAGTTAAGATGGCTGGAAGGAAAAAGGCTGGGACGGCTTTGGCCTCCGGGCAGAGAAAAAAGGGGATCATACAAGACTTTATCAAGAGTATCAAGAAGGACTGGATTTTATATCTGCTGCTGCTTCCCGGCCTTCTGAGCCTTATCCTCTTTAAAATAGGCCCTGTAGGAGGCATGATTATCGCGTTTGAAAAATTTAGCGCGTTTCAGGGAGTATTTGGAAGCCCCTGGGTGTGGTTTGACAATTTTAAGAAAATTTTTGCCGACCCTTATATTCCCAAGGTGGTGATCAATACCATTATTCTGGCAATCCTGACCGTGGTTGTGGTATTTCCCATCCCCATTATATTCTCCCTGTTTTTAAATGAGGTTCGCTTAAAATGGGTCCGGTCGACGGTGCAGTCCTTCAGCTTCCTTCCCTACTTTATCTCGGCGGCGGTTATGGTCAGTATCCTCTATACCATCCTTTCCCCCGGCTCCGGTATCGTAAACAATCTGATTCGGAGCCTGGGCGGGGAGCCCATAAACTTTATGGCAAAGCCGGGGTGGTTTAGGCCGCTGTATGTGATTCTGGAAATCTGGCAGACCTTCGGCTATTCGGCCATCATCTATATCGCTGCTATGATGAACATCGATCCGTCCCTTTATGAGGCGGCAGAGGTGGACGGCGCCAACCGGTGGGATAAAATCTTAAAGATTACCCTGCCCTGCATCTCTACCTCCGTGATCGTGATGCTGATCATCAGTGTGGGGAATATCTTTACTGTGAACCTGGATCGTATCCTGTTAATGTACAACAGCAGCGTATACGATACAGCAGATGTGATTCAGACCTACGTATACCGCATGGCCTTTGAATCCAAGGGATTCCCGGATTACAGCTACGGCACCGCGGTAAACATCCTGAAATCCGTAATCGCTTTTGTCCTGGTCAGCTTTGTGAATAAGATGGCGGACAAATTCGCGGAAACCAGACTGTTCTAGGAAAGGGGAATGACAGATGAAGAAAAATAAAGTGCAGGTATTTGATGTGATTAATAATGGAATCCTGCTGCTGGTGGCGCTGGCCTGTATCTATCCCTTCCTGTATGTGTTCTTCGTGGCCTGCAGCAACGGAACCTACCTTCAGAGGGGAGAAGTCAGCTTCTTCCCCAAGGGATTTAATCTGGAAGCGTTTAAGTATATTTTAGGCAGCTCCAAGTTCCATGTATGGACCGGGCTTAGGAATTCATTCTTATATACGGCCGGCGGGACGGTGGTGGCTGTACTTACCACCTATGTGACTGCCTACGCCCTTTCCAGAGACCGGCTGAAGGGAAGGTATTTCCTTATGGGTGCCTTTATCATCACCTGGGTATTTGACGCTGGAATTATTCCTCAGTATATTATTTACAACAAGCTGGGATTTATCGATAATCCCTGGGTGATGATCATCCCGGGAGCAATTAATACTCAATTCTTGATTATTACCAAAACCTTTGTGGAGGGGATTCCCAAGGAGCTGGACGAGGCGGCAGTGGTGGATGGAGCCAATGACTGGACGATTCTTACAAGGCTGTACCTCCCCCTGTCGAAAACCATTATGGCCACTATCGGCACCTTTTACGCGGTATCCATCTGGAACCAGTATCTGATCCCTCAGATTTATCTGAAATCGGACAACTTAAAGGTAATCCAGCAGGTATTAAAGGATGTGGTAATCGCAGACGCGGGAACCAGCACAGCATTTAAAAACGTGATTGTAAATGGCATTACCTTAAATCAGCAGAACCTTAAGTCAGCGGCAATCTTTGTTTCCATGCTGCCTATCGTACTGGTTTATCCGTTCGTACAGAAGTATTTTAAAAAGGGTATTATGGTTGGAGCAGTAAAAGGCTAAGCTTTGAAAGTGAGGATAAAGGGATGAGAGAATATGTAGAGCTGAACAAGATGGAAGCGGACGGCAGGCTGTGCCATAATCAGCTGCTGGATACGGTGGAGGCATTGCTGCCGAATCAGTTTGACAGCGTACACGCAGTGGATCTGCTGGAGCTGAAAAACGGGGATCTGCTGGCCTGCTGGTTTGCAGGGAGTAATGAAGGGAATGCGGACATCAGTATAGCCGTATCCCGGCTAAAGGCAGGGGAGAGCACCTGGGAAAGGGATGAAATTGTTTCAGATGATCCGACCCGTTCGGAACAGAATCCCTCCCTTTTCCAGGCGCCAAACGGGGAGATCTGGCTGATGTATACAGCCCAGGTATCCAGGACGCCGGAGAACAGTCCGAATTGGAATCTGCAGTATACCGCAGAGATCCGCCGGAAAATTTCCACAGATAACGGCTATACCTGGGGACCTACGGAAACTATGTTTTCCCGTCCCGGCTCCTTCTGCCGGCAGAAAATACAGATTTTAACCAGTGGAAGATGGGTGTTTGGAAACTGGATCTGCTTTCCCGATGAGACCAGGAATGGAAGCGATATTACGGTGGTACAGATTTCTGATGATGAAGGAAAGACCTGGCGGGAGGTGGAGATCCCGGACAGCGCCGGGCGGGTACATGCAAATCTGCTGGAAACTGCCCCTGGAAAATTAACAGCCCTGTTCCGGAGCCGGTTTGCGGATCATATTTATATTGCTTACAGCGAAGATGATGGAGAGACCTGGACCAGCCCGGTGCCAACCTGTCTGCCAAATAATAATTCTTCCATATCTGCCATAAAGCTTCAGAGCGGCAGCCTGGCAATTATCTATAATGCGGTGAAGTATAATGACAATATGGAAAAAACCGTGTGGCCGGATCAGCGCTGCCCTGTTACCTTTGCAATCTCGGATGACGGGGGGAAAACATGGCCCTATAAACGGATCATAGAGATGGGCGAGGGTTTTGTAGGGGAATTTAATGATATTAATAACCGCCGGTATGAATATCCGGTGATGATGCAGTCGGACGACGGAAAAATACATGCAGCCTACAGCTATGGGAACCGCAGCTGTATGAAATATGTATGTGTGGATGAGTCCTGGATCCGGGGAGAAAAAATGCTTCCCGGGGCGGAGGGGGATCCCATGATGCCCTGCCAGAGAGGATAGGGAATCATCAAAATTAGGAAAGAAAGCGCGGATATGCCAGGCAGCAGGAAGGCAGTTTCCGCGCCTTTCCTTTATTTTACGCCGGCTGAAAGAAAAAAAGATTGAAGTTTGCCACACCTTATGATATTATAAATTGAAAAAGTTAAGACGCAAGACTCATTGCGAGGGCGCAGGAAGGGTTATACCGCGCCCTTTTTCCGTATATGGGCAGGGTTCTTGCTTTTTGATCAAAAAGAGGAGGAATGCATTATGAGAAAAAGACTTAGTTTAGTGTTAGCTGCGGTTATGGCGGTTTCTCTGGCGGCAGCCGGGTGCGGCGGCAATGGCGGTGGGGAGACCACCACAGCTGCAGCAGGCGGTGAAACCTCAGCAGCCGGCGAGAGCAGTGCGGCAGGCGGCAGTGAGACTGCACCGGGCTCCGGTATCGACACCACCGGATTTTTAGTTGCAAGTATTAATTCGGATATTCAGACCGCGGATGTCCATAAGACCACAAAGGATTACCAGATTCCCATGAATATTTATGACTGTCTGGTGAGTATTGAGGTAAAGGATGACGGTTCTTCGGAGATCGTCCCGGCCTTAGCGGAATCCTGGGAAATCAGCGACGACGCGCTGACCTATACCTTCCACTTAAGAGAAGGGGTAACCTTCCACAATGGGGAAACACTCACCGCAGATGATGTAGAATACAGTTTTACCCGTCAGCTGAGTACGGACGGCGCGGTTAATACAGACTTCCTGGCCCAGGTGGCCGGAGCCAGCGAGCTGATTGAGGGAAGCGCAGATACCCTGGCCGGCTTTGAGAAGATCGATGATAAGACCTTTACCATAACGCTGTCCGAGGCGTATGCAGGCTTTTTAGCATGTCTTTCTACTCCGGGCTGCTCCATTTATAATGCAAAGGCCACAGAAGCTGCCGGGGATCAATTCGGCCTGGATCCTTCCCTAACCGTAGGCACCGGCCCCTTTAAGTTTGCTCAGTGGACCATTAATGACCAGATGATACTGGTGAGAAATGAGGATTACTGGAAAGGGCCGTCCGCACTTCCGGGAGTTTTGCTCAAGGTGGTTCCGGACACAGAGACCCAGCGGATGATGTTTGAAAATGGCCAGCTGGATTTAATTGATATGGATTATCTCCCAGATGCGGTAGATGATTTTACCAACCGGTTCCCGGATCAGATTATTTCCGGCCCCCGTCTGGGCACCACTTACTTCACTATGAATCAGAATATTGAGCCATTTAATAATGTAGATGTGCGCAAGGCAGTTCAGATGGCCATCGACCGCCAGGCGATTCTGGATGCTATGTATGGCGGCAGAGGGCAGCTGGAAAATGGTATATTCCCCCATGGCCTCTATGGATTTAATGAGAACCTTCCAGAGATTACCTATGATCCGGAGGCAGCTAAGGCTCTCCTGGCTCAGGCTGGCTACCCCAATGGCTTTGATATGGAGATTGCAGCCGACTCCTCTGCAGCCGATGCAGTTAACCAGGCCCTGGAGATTATCCAGGCACAGCTTGCAGAGATTGGAATTAATGCTGAGATTAAGACCATGGACGAGTCTACCTGGCTGGCTACCAGAAAAGCCGGAGAGATGGGATCCTTTATGTCCACCTGGACCGCGGATTACAATGATCCGGATAACTTTATCTACACCTTCTTTGGGAATGCAGAGAATACCAAGCTTCGCTCTCTGAATTATCCGGATACGGCTATCATGGATCGGGTACAGAAGGCGCGTTCCATAGTAGATCCGGATGAGAGAGTAGCGGAATACCGCGCGCTGGAGGAAAAGATCATATCGGAGGATGCGGCATGGGTTCCTATGTATTCCAGGCTCCATCCCTTTGCTGTGAGCAAGCGGGTGCAGGGCTTTACAGTGGCGTGGAATGGATTAGGTGACGTATTCTTCTATGGCTTATCCTTAAGCGAATAAAAAGAGTCAGCGCCTCCCTCTGCTGCAGGCAAGAAAGGGCCGCTTTTCCAGGTTCCGGACAGCCTGGGCAGACGGGGGGCATTCTTTTTGTTTTCCTGTGTCTATGGAAGAGATAAAGCTTTATGGTGCGGGTTGGAATCCGTAGGTGCAGGAAAACAGATAGAAGGCAGAATAGGAAGCGCCATAGCCTGGCAGGTGAAAACAGCAACAGAAAGGGGATTACCAGTGATAAAAAATATCCTGAAGCGGATTCTGATTGCGATTCCGGTCTTGATCGGGGTCGTCTTGATTATTTTTATTATGCTTCGCATTGTTCCCGGGGATCCGGTGACTACGATGATGGGCGAGCATGTAAATCAGGCGGTAATTGATAAGGTCAGCAGGGAGATGGGGCTGGATCAGCCGCTGTATGTCCAGTTTTTCAAGTATGTGGGAAATGCATTAAAGGGCGATTTCGGCACCTCCTACCGTCTGAACCGGAATGTAACAAAGATAATCCTGGAAGCGTTCCCCAACACGGTAAAGCTGTCGGTCTGCGCGGCAGTGATTGCCTGGCTGATTGGAATTACGGCAGGGATTGTGGCGGCCATTAACCAGAACCGGATTTTAGACCGGCTGTTTATGGGCGGCGCGCTGGCGGGGGTTTCCATGCCGGTATTTATGATAGCCCTGGTGCTCCAGTATCTTTTTGCTTTTAAATTAAAGTGGTTTCCGGTTTCCGGCTATGATTCTCTGATCTATATGGTTTTGCCAGCCATCGCTTTAGGATGGAACTCAGCGGGAAGCATCGCCCGGATGACTCGTTCGAACCTGGTGGAGGTAATGCAGGATGATTATATCCGCACAGCCCGGGCTAAGGGACTGATGGAGAGCGGAGTGATCATCGGCCATGCCCTGAAAAATGCCATGCTTCCGGTGGTAACTATGATGGCCCTCCAGATTTCCAGCATGCTTTCCGGTGCTGTGCTGACGGAAAGTGTTTTTGGGATCCCGGGGATTGGCCGTCTGGCAGTCAATGCCATCGAAAATCGGGATATGCCTCTTTTGCAGGGAACTGTAATCTTTACCACAATTTTGGTTATTATTGGAAACATGATAGCGGATATGCTGTACTCTGTATTAGATCCCAGAATCAGAGAGGGGGCGTAAACACAAGATGAACACAGAATATACGAGAAAAGAAGTGCTTAGCGATGAATCTCAGATAGGAGAGCAGGAAACCTGGATGGATCAGGTAAAGAAGCTGATCCGCCAGAATAAGCTGGCTGCATTTTCCGCGGTGCTGATCGTGGTAATTATCCTGATGGCCGTGTTTGCACCCCTGGTGGCTCCCTATGACCCTTATGCCCAGGTGCTAAAAGATCGGTTGCTAGCCCCTGGCAAGGCCCACTGGCTGGGCACAGATGAGCTGGGGAGAGATATGCTGAGCCGGATTATTTATGGGGCCAGGATCTCTCTTACCATCGGTCTGGTGCCTACCTTGATTTCCATGGTAATCGGGACGGTTCTCGGACTGATCGCCGGATATTATGGGGGAAAGATTGATTTTACGATTATGCGCTTTGCCGATGTGATGCTGGCGTTCCCCTCCCTGCTTCTTGCCATGGTGGTGATGTATACCATGGGAGGCGGCCTGGTGAATATCTTTATCGCCCTGAGCCTGGTAAACTGGGCAGGGACAGCGAGGATCGTCCGCGCCCAGACCTTGTCCCTTAAGGAAGCAGAGTATGTGGAGGCGGCCCGGTCCATCGGCGTGAAAAGCTGGACCATTCTGATGCGCCATATCCTGCCCAACTGCCTTCCCTCACTTATTGTGCTGTTTACCCTGAATATTCCCTCAGCGATTCTGTCGGAATCCTCCTTAAGCTTTCTGGGGGTGGGAGCCCAGCCGCCCTCCGCCAGCTGGGGCCTGGCGGTGGTTCGGGGCAAAAAATACCTGTTTACTGAGCCCTGGCTGTCTATCGCTCCAAGCGTGGCGATTATGATTGTGGTTATGGCATTTAACTTCCTGGGTGATGGCTTGAGAGATGTGCTGGATCCATACTTGAAGGAACAGTAGGAAGGGGGAGATGGATATGAAAGAAGAAATGGCGCTGCAGATTAGAGATTTAAAATCCCACTTCTTTACCTCCAAAGGCGTGGTTCCTGCTGTGGACGGGGTTTCCATCGATGTGCCTCCGGGAAGGATCATCGGCCTGGTAGGAGAATCCGGCTGCGGAAAGAGCATGACAGCGATGTCGGTTATGGGGCTTTTGCGCCATCCAGGGAAGATTGTGGGCGGAACCATCCTCCTGGAGGGCAGGGATATTACCCATCTGTCCAAGCGGGAGAGGTCTAAGGTGAGAGGAAATGAAATTTCTATGATTTTCCAGGAGCCCATGACCTCCCTGAACCCGGTGTATCCAGTGGGCAGGCAGGTGCAGGAGGCCATCCTTCTTCATCAGAAGGTGACAAAGGAAGAGGCGAAGCAGCGGGTGATCGATATTTTTAAAGAGGTTGGGATTCCAGAGCCGGAAAAACGTTATTACTCCTATCCCCATCAGCTATCCGGCGGTCTGCGCCAGCGGGTAATGATTGGTATGGCCATGGTGTGCCGGCCAAAGGTGATGATCGCGGATGAGCCCACCACAGCTCTGGATGTGACCATTGAGGCGCAGATTCTCCGGCTGATGAAGCGGCTGCGGGATGAACTGGGCACTTCCATTATTCTGATTACCCACAATATGGGGGTGGTGGCAGAGGTTTGCGACTATGTATATGTAATGTATGCCGGGAATGTGATGGAGCAGGCAGAGACCTTTGAGCTGTTTGAGCGCACAGAGCATCCCTACACCCAGGGCTTGCTGAAGTCCATCCCAAAGCTGGATGGGAAGGAGGATCGGCTCTACACCATAGAGGGTGTGGTCCCCAATCTTCTCCATCTGCCCAAGGGGTGTAATTTCTGTAATCGGTGCGACCAGACGGTAGAGAAATGTTTTGTGGAAAAGCCGGAACTTTATGAGACCAGAGAGGGGCATAAGGTGAGGTGCTTCCGATACGAAGGCGGGGTGAAGGCGTGATGGCAGCAGAGAGAAAGACGGGGGAGATTCTCCTGGAGGCGAAGAACCTGGTAAAGGAATTTCCCCTAGCAAACAGCCGGAGAGGGAAGCAGGTGGTTCACGCAGTATCCGGAGTGAATTTAAAGATTTATGAGGGAGAGACGCTGGCCCTGGTGGGGGAATCCGGCTGCGGAAAGAGTACACTGGGGCGTACCCTGATACGCCTCCTGCCGGCCACCTCCGGAACTCTGGAATTTAAAGGTGCAGATATTACGGCCATGAAGGAGAGGGAATTCGCCCAATACCGAAGGCAGATGCAGCTGATCTTTCAGGACCCTTACGCCTCCTTAAATCCCAGGATGAATGTAAAGGAAATTATCGCAGAGCCATTGACCACCTATGGCTTAGCCAAGGATAAGAGCGACTTAGAACGTCAGGTGAAGGAGCTGATGGGCGAGGTGGGGATTCCGGCAGAGTTTATTAACCGCTACCCACATCAGTTTTCCGGGGGACAGCGGCAGAGGATCGGAATCGCCAGGGCCATCGCCCTGCGGCCAAAGCTGATCGTGTGCGATGAGCCGGTATCGGCCCTGGATGTGTCCATCCAGTCCCAGGTATTGAACCTGTTAAAGGATTTGCAGGATCAGTATGGCCTGACTTACCTGTTTATCTCCCATGATTTAAGCGTGGTAAAGTTTATTGCAGACCGGGTGTGCGTTATGTTCCTGGGGATGGTATGCGAGGTGGGGGATACGGATTCTCTGTATGAAACTCCTCTTCATCCCTACACACGGTTTTTGCTGGAGGCGATTCCCAAGGCAGATCCCAGGCTTCGGAATGAGGAGAAGGAGCTGCTGACCGGGGAGATTCCCAGCCCGGTAAATCCGCCCTCCGGCTGTCGCTTCCACACCCGGTGCCCATATGCGAAGGAGATCTGCCGGAGGGAAGCTCCGCCAGCGAAGCAGGTAGGAGAGCGGCAGGTATTCTGTCATTTTCCCCTGGAAGGGTAGCTGGCCTGACAGGCTGTGAATGGCAGCCCCAGAAAGGCAGAGGCATGGCAAGTGAAATGACATCCAAGGAACGGGTGATGGCAGCCCTGTATGGGAAAGAATTTGACGTATTTCCCGCAGTAAGCCTGACATCCGCTGCGAATTTAGAGGGGATGAAGTGCTCCGGCGCTTTTTATCCGGAGGCCCATCTGGACGGGGCGAAGATGGCAGCCCTGGCTGCAGTAGGGCACAGCCATATGAATTTTGATACAGTTGCGCCATACTTTTCGATTTTGCTGGAGGCAAGCGCTCTGGGCTCTGAGATCGACTGGGGGGATGGGGTTCGCTTTCCCTTTGTCCGCCGCACCGCCTTTCGAAAAATAGAAGACATTTCCATTTGCCCTAATTACATGGAGAAAACAGAGCTACAGCAGCTATTACGGGCGATCCGGATACTAAAGCGGCGCTGTGGAAATCAGGTGGCTGTGGTGGGAAAGGTGATGGGGCCATGGACCTTGGCATATCACCTGTACGGGGTGGAAAACCTGGTGCTGGATACGATCCTGGAGCCTAAAAAGACCAAGGAATTGATCTGGGATTTAAGTCAGGTGACAAAAGAATTTGCAGCAGCTCAGTTTGAAGCCGGGGCCGATATTGTGACCTGGGCGGAGCACGTGACCAGGGATCTGGTAAGCGCGTCCATCTATGAAGAGTTTGTATTAGAAGTGCATAAAAAGGTTCTCCAAGAGGTAAAGGCATGGGGGCCGGTGGTGCTTCATGTCTGCGGCAATGTGGAGGACCGGATTTCTATGTTTGAACGGGCAGGCTTTCCCTGCATTCACCTGGATTCCAGAAATGATATTATTAACTGCAGAAGAATGTCCCATGATCAGGTAGTGATTGCCGGGGGAATTAATAATCCGGTGGTACTGATGCGGGGGCAGAAAAGTCAGATGGAACGGGCGGTTTTGGAGAAGATTCGGGCTGGCGTCCGGATGGCAGGGCCGGAGTGCGCCCTGCAGCCCATCATTCCCATAAAAAATTTAAAGTATTTGGCAGATTTTATCCATCGCCAGAGGTATGAAAAGATCACAAAATTTCCGGATTCTGATGCTGCTTTACATAAAGCGCAAGCATTTTAACCAGGAAGGAATCCTGAAACCCATTCAGAGGATTTAAGCCGGTGAGCATCGTAAATTTATGCAGCCGGCTTTTTATTGTGTTTCGGTGAAGGGAGGTCATCTGGGAGGTCAGAGTCAAGCTTAAGCTGTGATCGACAAAGGCCTCCGCACTGTCAATTAATTCCGTCATCAGAGAGCCGTCTGGCTCCGTCAGCTTTTCGATAGCGGGAAGGAGATATTTATTTTTAATCTGCACTGGAAGGTGAAAGGAAACTGCGTCTAACAGCAGAGAATCCAGGCTGCAGAAATTCTTTTTTTCAGACAGGCCTCCCAGCTTCAGCATTTCTGAGGCCTCATTCCAGCTGTTCTTAATTTCTGACACATGGTTATAAAAATTCCCATAGGCAATTAAAAAGGTTAGCCCCTGATACTGCTTTAAGATCTGTTCAAAATCCCGGCACACCTCCTCCACAGCAAAATATAAGCGGGAGATATCGCTGCCGCCGATAAAGGATTTAATGATTAAGATCGTATTCCGATCGTGGACAAGGAGCAGATCCTGAGAGTTGAGATAGCGGCAGAGGCGGAGGGATTGGGCGATTTCTGCCCGGAGGATTTCGATGGAGGATTCATGCCCCAGATCCAGATTAATGTTAAAAAAGGAATTTCTGTAAAAATCCAGGTGAATCTGAATAACCGTCCGATAAAGGTGGGGATCCAGCTCATGCTGATACATAAGGGACAAAAGCCGGTCCTGATCTGTTTTGCTGGATAAGAGGAGTGAGGCGATCTTATCCCGCTTTTCCAGAGAGGTCTGGCTTTTCTGCTGTTTAAATTCCTGATATTCTGCAGCGGCTGCCAGGGCGGCATGGAGGGTATTTCCTACTGTATTCACCATACTGGAATTGCCATATGCTACGATGACAAACTCAGGGACTTCATTGATGATCACCGGATTGCCGTAATGGATGGTGCTTTGAAGGGTGGAATCACTTTGAATTAAGGCAGAGTGGTGGATAGTTAGCACATAGCGCGCAGTATTGCTGATGCTTCCCACCCGGGAAACATCAGTTGCCGCTAAAATCCGGGCATAGGAGTCCGTTATATAAATGTCAACCTCCGGGGCGCGGTGGCGCTCAATCAGCGTATTTAGAAAGTCCACTTCCATATGGGGATCTGCCCTCCTTTTGATTGTGCAAAATAAACAGATAGAATAAGTATATTATATAATACAAGTGCAAAAAGAACAAGATAAATAAACAAAAAGAAATTACTCGCTCTATTTGTGTAAAAATATACTAAAAATTTAATGATTATTAAAAATAATGAGCAAAATAGACATAGCACCTATATTGCAGATGGGGAAAAAAGTATTTATACTATCCATAAAAATTCTAAAGGGGGAAGGGAAATGTATTCAATTATTCTTTTAGTATTAAGCATTGTGCTGCTTATGGTTTTGATCAGCAAGCTGCGTGTCCATGCATTTTTATCCCTGCTGATGGTATCTCTGCTGCTTGGGGTGGCCAGCGGGATGCCGCTAGGGGCGGTAGCGGATACCGTGGCAGCCGGATTCGGCGGAACCATGCAGAGTATTGGAATCGTGATTGTGTGCGGGGTAGTGGTGGGTGAAATTTTGGAATGTACCGGCGGCGCGCAGAAAATCGCAGATTCGATTCTAAGGCTTGTGGGGATCAAGAGGGCGCCGCTTGCCACTGCGGTAACCGGGGGCGTGGTATCCATCCCCACCTTTTGTGATTCAGGCTTTGTAATTTTGAATCCAGTGATAAAGGCGCTTTCCAAAAAGGGAAATATCCCATATATGGTATTAGTTACCTCTTTGATGTGCGGCCTTTTAACCACCCATTCTCTGGTGCCGCCTACGCCAGGGCCTATTGCAGTAGCTGGGATCTTAGAAGCAGATGTGGGAAAGGTTATGATTTACGGACTGATTGTAGCCATTCCGATTATTCTGGTGACACAGCTCTGGTGCAATAGCAAATTCATCAAAACCAGATATCCGGAAATCGCAGAAACCAGCGAGGAGGATGCGAATGCAAACCAAAAGTTTGCTGAGCTCGTGGCAAATTCACCGTCTACCTTTAAGAGCTATCTTCCCATTGTAGCTCCCATTATCCTGATTGTAGTCCGCTCCTTTGTTACACAGTATTCCAGGGATACAGAGGGCATGGCATATCAGATGATTAACTTTATAGGAACTCCCTATATTGCCCTTTTGATCGGCACACTGTTAAGCTTTCTGCTTCCGGCAAAATTAAATGGGGAGGTAACCGACACCTGGGTATCTACGGCCATCCAGAAGTCAGCGGAAATTTTGCTGATTACAGGTATCGCAGGCTGCTATGGGAAGATCCTTCAGGCCATTGGAGTGGGGGATGTGCTGGCGGGAGGAATCGCGGGGCTGGGGATTCCAAGTATTGTGCTGCACTTCCTGATCTCTGCCATTGTACTGATGGCCCAAGGGTCTGCTACCGTAGCCATGACAACTACAGCTGGAATTATTCTCCCTCTTCTTCCCGCATTGGCCATTTCCCCGGAGCTGGCGACCATCGCCATTGCCGGCGGCTCTATGTGCGGTGTGCTGCCTATGGGATCCTACTTCTGGTGTGTTACAAAATTATCTGGATATGATATAAAAAAGGGATATGTTGCAGTTACCGCCACTACTTATGTGATGGGGATAACCGCATTGGCATCTGTGCTGCTGCTGTCCTTTGTTGTCCGCTGACTAGCTGAGGAGGAAGGGTGAAGCTATGATTAATATAGCAGAAAAAGAAGTGTTGGAACGATATCTGCGGGAAAAGCAGATTATAAAGCCAGGGGAGCCCTGCGGTATCCTGTACTGCTCCGGAGGCGTGTCCGGTACAGTGGCGCTGCTGGAGCGGGAGGGCACTCCGATGATTATTAAGCAGGCCCTTGGGCAATTAAAAACAAAGGATGTGTGGCTGTGCGATCCAAACCGTATGTATACAGAATATGAGAGCAACCGGATTTACCATGAACTGGTGCCAGAGGGCGCGCCGGAGGTGTACTTTTACGATGAGGAGAATTACATTTACGGGAGGGAAGCCGTGCCCAATGGATATCCCATGTGGAAGGAGGAGCTTCTGAATGGAATTTTAGACTTTCAGGTAGCAGGGAAAGCCATAAAGACCTTAGTCAGGGTACATAATGCCTGCAGCACCAGAGAGGATATTAAAGAAAAATTTGCCAGCAAGGAAATCTTTTATGGCTTACGCATTTCTCCCTATATCCAGTTTACTTTGGAGAAGCATCCAGAGCTTCGGGAGAAGGGAGATACGCTTTGTGAAGAGATGATGGAAGCAAAAATCACCCTGGTTCACGGGGATTACAGTCCCAAAAATATCATGGTGGTAAACCGGGAGGTCCAGGTGCTGGATTATGAGGTGGCTCACTTTGGCCATCCGGCCTTTGACCTGGCCTTTTTTCCAACCATTTTATCCTGAAGGCGGTTAAATATTCCAGATATCCAGGGGCGTACCTGTCAATGCTGAGATACATGGTGGATCTCTACTTCCAGGAAATGACATGCATGGAGAAAAGAGATTTTGAATCTGTATATGTCCGTGTTCTGGCCTTCCTCATGCTGGCGCGGATCGATGGAAAAAGTCCGGTGGAATACCTGACAGGAGATGAAAAAAGGCGCCAGCTGGTGCGGGAAATCAGTATTGCAATGATTCAGGATAAGGTGGAGTGCTTTAAAGAGGCGTGGAGTTTCATTCGGAACAGATTGGAGAGAGAAGCAGATGGATTATGAGATTACAAAGGTAAAGGCCAGACAGGTGCTGGATTCCAGGGCGAATCCTACTGTGGAGGCGGAGGTGACCTTAAGATGCGGTGCTGTAGGCAGGGGAATCGTTCCCTCCGGGGCTTCCACCGGAGCCTATGAGGTGCTGGAGCTGCGGGACAATGGACAGGAGTATGGAGGAAAGAGCGTACGAAAAGCGATTAAGAATATCGAAGAAGAAATCGCCCCCATGCTTCTGGGGCAGGATGCCACCCGACAGGCAGCCCTAGATAGCCAGATGATTGCATTAGACGGAACCCCCAATAAGAGCCGGCTGGGCGCCAATGGGATATTAGGCTGCAGCATGGCCATAGCCCACGCTGCGGCAAATGCCAAGAAAGAGCCCCTGTACCGCTATTTAGGAGGCTGCAACGCGAAGGTACTGCCGCTGCCTATGATACAGATAATCGGAGGAGGCGCCCACGCGGTAAATTCCATTGACATCCAGGATTTTTTGGCAATTCCCCTGTCCGCCCAAAGCTTTGAGGCCGGGATAGAGATGATTGTGAATGTATATAATGGAACCAAGGGTGTCTTTGCCAGAAGGGGGAAGCCTTTGTCCATCGCAGATGAAGGAGGCTTTTGGCCCACGGATTTTTCCTGTAATGAGGAGGGACTGGAGCTTTTAACAGAGGGAATCAGGGAAGCAGGCTATCTCCCCGGAAGGGATATCGGCATTGCATTAGATATTGCAGCCAGTGAATTTTACGATTCGGAGAAGAAGGTATACCAGCTGAAGCTGGAGGGAAAGGAGCTGACAACGCCGGAGTTTGTGGATTTACTTTGCCGGTGGGAGGAGAAATATGCTATCGTGTCCATGGAGGACTGCTGCTCAGAATATGATTGGGAGGGCCACCAGCTAGTGACAGAGAAGCTGGGAAGGAAGATCCAAATCATTGGCGATGACCTGTTTACCACAAATATGAAACGGATCAAGACAGGGGCAGAGAAAAAAGCCTGTAATTCTGTGCTCATTAAAATGAATCAGATCGGCACGATCACCGAAACAATGGATGCCATCGAATATACAAAAAATATCGGCTATCTACCTGTAATCAGCGCCAGAAGCGGAGAGACAGAGGATGCCACCATCGTACACCTGGCCATTGCCACCAATGCGGGGCAGCTGAAGGTAGGCTCTGTGGCCAGAAGCGAACGGGCAGCGAAATGGAATGAGGGAATCCGTATGGAAGAGCAGCTGGGAGAGATGGGAATCTACCCTTCAGCGGATATTTTTAACCGGCTCCGGGACAGGAGGTAGGCTGCCTTTCGCTTCGGCAGACGTTAAGAAGGTTAGAGAAAAAAGAAATTTGCTTGACTTTAGATGCAATTTCTGTTATATTTATCACGCTGTTTAGTGTGTAACGAGAGGATGAAAAGCCCTATGCGCGTATAGTCCTCTCGCTTTTTTGTGAAAAGGACATAATATATGGAAACGATTCGTTTTGAAGAGCTACAATTAAATGACGCGATCCTGCGGGCAGTTGCGGATATGGGGTTTGAGGCGGCTTCCCCCATACAGGCCCAGGCGATTCCTGCGCAGCTGGAGGGCTGCGATATGATCGGACAGGCCCAGACTGGAACAGGAAAGACAGCGGCCTTTGGAATTCCACTGCTGCAAAAGATCGATAGCGATAACCGGAAGCTCCAGGCCATTGTACTACTTCCAACCAGGGAGCTGGCGATCCAGGTGGCAGAGGAAATCCGCCATCTGGCGAAATTTATGCATGGGATCAAGGTGCTCCCAGTGTATGGAGGCCAGGATATAGTGCGGCAGATCCGTGCTTTAAAGGAGGGAACGCAGGTTGTTATCGGTACGCCAGGGCGGGTGATGGATCACATGCGCCGGAAAACCATACGGGTGGATCAGGTGCATACGGTAGTCCTGGATGAAGCCGATGAGATGCTGAATATGGGATTCCTGGAGGATATGGAGACGATCCTGAGCCAGCTGCCAGAGGAGCGGCAGACGGTAATGTTTTCTGCCACCATGCCCTCTGCCATAGCAGAGATTGCCAGAAAGTTCCAGAAAGATCCAGTGATGGTCCGGGTGGTGAAGAAGGAGCTGACCGTACCGGAGGTGACGCAGTACTATTATGAGGTAAAGCCGAAAAATAAGGTGGAGGTGCTCTGCCGCCTCATGGACTTATATTCACCAAAGCTTTCAGTGGTGTTCTGCAACACAAAAAAAGGCGTGGATGAGCTGGTGCAGGCACTCCAGGGAAGAGGGTACTTTGCGGAGGGGCTTCACGGCGATCTGAAGCAGGAGCAGAGAGACCGGGTCATGAATGGATTCCGTAACGGCCGTACAGAGATCCTGGTGGCAACGGATGTGGCGGCCAGAGGGATTGATGTGGATGATGTGGAGGCGGTATTTAATTATGATATTCCGCAGGACGACGAGTACTATGTACATCGCATCGGACGGACAGGGAGGGCTGGAAGAGTAGGAAAGGCCTTTAGCCTGGTGGTTGGAAAAGAGGTCTATAAGCTTCGGGAGATCCAGCGCTACTGTAAGACAAAGATCATCCCCCAGGCGATTCCTTCCCTGGATGACATCACAGATATTAAGGTAGAGAAAACCCTGGATCAGGTGCGGGAGCTGTTAGAATCGACGGATTTGAGCGCCATGATCAATGTCATTGAGCAGAAGCTGATAGAGGAGGACTATACAGCCCTTGACCTGGCGGCAGCGCTTCTTAAGATGAGCATGGGTGAAGATAATGAGGATATCATAGATAATTTTGCTCCGGCACGCTCGCTGGATGATCTAGAAGGCTTCCGGCGGGACGGCAGGCGCTTCGGCCGGGAGAGCCGGCGGGAGGATTACAGCCGGAACCGGAGAAGAGGCGGAGCGGATCGGGCAGTCATGGACTATATTACAGGCGAGGATATGGCCCGCCTGTTTGTGAATATCGGAAAGAATCAAGGTGTAACTCCAGGAGATATCCTGGGTGCAGTGGCTGGAGAATCCGGAATTCCGGGCCGGGTGGTCGGCAGTATTGATATGTATGACGGCTATACCTTCGTAGAAGTTCCCAGAAAGTATTCCGAGCAGGTCCTGTCAGCGATGGAGCATGCAAAGATTAAAGGAAAAAATGTGCGGATCGAGCGCGCTACCGGCAGTATCAGCAGAAAAGGCCATGGGAGCGGCAGACGGGGACGATAGGTTAGATGAAGGAGCGCTGATGAGCTATGAAGGGGGGCCTTAGGCTGTTGGCGCTTTTGCTATTTAATTTGGTCGCTGTGATCGCGAAGGTGTGGTGGATCGCTGGCTGAGTGTGTGTCGCAACCTGTTAGGAATCGCAAGCCAAGTGTGTGTCGCAAGCCGTTAGGAATCGCAAGCCAAGTGTGTGTCGCAACCTGTTAGGAATCGCAAGCCAAGTGTGTGTCGTTACCCGGTAAGGAATCCAAGTTTTCGGGGTATTGGTGCAGGCGCATATTCGCCGGGAAGCTACGCGCCCCAGCAGCCGGGTCCCAACGTCACCGCGCTCTCGCTCCGCCGAAAGCGTAGCGGACGCATAAGG
>CATOJE010000027.1 GCA_951800145.1 uncultured Lachnospiraceae bacterium
CATCGCCTGGGAGGATTCCTTGAGATGTAGGTCCGGTCTCTCACGGACCTTATGCGTCCGCTACGCTTTCGGCGGAGCGAGAGCGCGGTGACGTTGGGATCCGCCTGCTGGGGCGCGTAGCCTCCCGGCGAATATGCGCCTGCACCCATACCCCGAAAACTTGGAATACATAACGGGTAACGACACCTATTTGGCCAGCGAATCCTAACGGTCTGCGACACCCACTTGGCCACCGAATCCTACCGGGCTGCGACACCCACTCAGCCAGCGCTCCCCCAGACCTTCTCGCTCACAGGAACATGATGGTGTCTTCGGAACAAAACCCCCAGGGGAATCTCCACCCTCTGTCCCGGATAAATCTTATCCGGCTGCGGGATATGATTCGTCTTATAGCTGGCAATCTCGTATGCCAGGCCAGGATCCTCTCCATAAATCTCTGCAATTTCCCATAAGTTCTCTCCCTCCTCCACCCAGTGATAAAAGGGCAGGGCCACAAAGGTGCTTATCACCTGCTCCCGCACCTGGGGGTTCGCTACGCCCTTCTCCTGGAGGGAGCCGGGAAAATACTCGAAAACCACAACCCAGTTGTCCTGCCCCGGCTGAGACACTGGAATATACACCACAGCCTGGCGGAGCTGCTCTGTCAGGTCGATGTCCATGATCCCCACATCCACTGAAACAAAATCGTGATAAAGTGTGGTAAGGCTTCCTGTGGTAAAACGGATGATCTCATCCTCCACATCTTCCTCCAGAGCGGTTCCCAGCAGGCGGTAAAGGAAGTCTGCAGATTCTATGTAGGCCTTTATGGATTCCCGGGAGGAAAAGTCGAAGGTATCCCACTCCTGAAACACCATAATCCGGCCGTAGTCCTCCAAGGGATCCACGTTCAGCTCCACATCCCAGCTTCTCACCATACATTTCCCCAGATTACACCAGACCACGATCTCTGCGGCCTCCTTCTCACCCTTTTTCAAATCATAGATCAAAAGCCAGTCCGAATCCTCCTTACGGAGCTCCAGCTCATACCCCTCGGATACCGGCTTTTTAAGAACCTCCTCCAGATAGCTATTGATTCCGCCGCCTTCGATATAGGATTGGACCTCCTGGATGCTTCCCTCCAGATTATCGTCAAAATATTCCCTCCAGTCACGGATCCACTGGCCCGAGGCCTCCTCCTCCCATTCCGGGACAAAGGTCATGGGACAGGCGTCGGTGTCGCCCACATACCAGTCCAGGGGATACTCCATATAAAACCGGTCGCTGCAAAAGGCCTTGCAGCGGTTGTACTGTGCACTGTCTCCTTGATCTGCCGTGTAATCCGTCACGTCCAGTCCCATAAAGCAGAAGAATAGATCGGGAAAATCATCCGGCTGGGCATCTGGCTGGTCAGAGCCATCGGGCTCGGGATAGGTTCCCAGCCCTTCCACATACTGATCATAGCTCCCGTCATCCATGCAGTCCACGCCCCCTACAACATAGGATGAAAACAGGCTCCGGGACCGTAATCCAGGCCGGGCTTCCTCTCCTTGTGCTTCCTCCCTGTCCCAGACTTCAGACGCTGGCGCCTCCATCTGCTCTGCTTCCTGGAAAAGCCCCGCCATATGGATGGAATCCATTTCAAAGGAAGGTGGCCATGCTCCTTCAAGAAATACTGCCAGAATCATTTGCAATAAAAAAGTTCCCATAGTGTCCCCCGTATTCGTGGATCTTATACCACAGCCTCAATCAGCAGCTTGTCCCCCAGGAGAATCTCCTTCACGCCGATTTCCTTTTTCTTATTAAAGTTAAAGCTGAGCATATATCCCTTTTTCAAATGAAAATAGTCCAGATAGTCAGACAGCTGGCGCTCGCCCCGTTCATGGTATGCATTTCCCCGCCATATTTTTAACTCGCATACATACTGCTCACCAAGATAATCAATCACCAGATCCATGCGCTCATGATCCCGGGTTTCTGATTCTACATAACAATTCCCGATACCGTTAATGATCGGCTTCAGGAACAGCATAAAGTAACGCCTCCCCACATCCTCCAGGAATGTCTCATCACTGTCTCCATATAGAAAATCAAAGGCCTCTACAAATTTCTCCAGAATCAGCCGGACATTCAGATGTCCGCCTGTAATGAATTGATTCTTCTCCCTTACCCCGAGATTGTACATTTTGTTTGTGGCAAATTCTTCTGATATAAATAAATTATAGAGCACGGATTCAAAGATGCGGTTGGAAATCACGACCGTTCCCCGATTATTTTTTATAAATCCAAGCATGGATGCAACATCAATATAGAGATTTTGCGAAACATAGGGAATCGGCTTACCTGTAAACAGAAGCTCATACAGCACCTGACGAAGCTCTGGATAATCGGTAAGCTTGCCGATCAGCGACTGAAATAATACATTATTATCATTCATCAGCAGCTTTGCAGCCTCCATAAGTCCCTCTCTTGTCCAGGCGCTGCTTTTGTCTGGAAAACGTTTGGTTCCGGCGATTTCCTCATCAATATATTTACACAGGCTTGAAACAAGATATGGATAACCTGAGGTTTCATCATAGAGCCAGGCGGAAATTTCAGAAATATCCATTTTTGTATTATAATCCGATTCATACTCCCAAAGCATTCCTGCGATTTCCTCCGCAGAAAAGCTCATATCAACACCAAATTTCGCTGCGATATTCCATGGGCTGTTTTGTTTATGCTCTGCATCCGGGCGCAGCCTTCTGGTAATATTCCGTACATCATAAACCCCCGCAAGGATGACTGACCAAAATGCAGGAGTCACATCACGGTCCAGATAAGCAGCCCTCAGCTGTGCCAGAAAGTCCAGAAACACCTGATTATTTGTTGCTGTATCAATTTCGTCGATTATGAGGACGATAGGCATTTCCGAGACGTTACACCACAATGTCAGTACCTTAAAGAGGCGCTGAAGAGAAGGCACCCTGGCAGTTCCCTCTGCAAATGCCTGAAGCTTTTCCTCGACATCATCCGGAAAATGCTTTACAAAATCAATTAGTTCTGCTGAAAAGGCCGTGACAAAGGCAGCTTCATCCTGAAAGGAATAAGCGCTCATCCGCTGAAAATCTAAGCTTACAATCTGGTACTCATCCTTTAAATAATTTACCAGCGCCCGCAGGAGCGTAGTCTTTCCATACTGCCGCGCCCGGTTTATTACAAAATATTTCCCGTCCTGAATCATGGTCCGGATTTCTTCCAGTCTGGATTGAATATCAACCATATAGTGCCTGTCAGAATTACAAGCTCCATTTACATTAAATATCTTTGCCATCCACCCTGCTCCTTCCTGTGAACCGAAGCGTGCGGTTCACGCCCCTGCCGGGCGTGCCCGACAGCACGCCTGCGATGCCGAAATGCCCATTCTGTCCATTTTAGCGCCGAAACAGCTCCATCAGCCTCACATCCTCCGCCCCATCTCCCGCTGCCGCCCCCTGCTCTGGAGGAATGGAAAGCTGGCGGCAGATCCACAGGGCTCCTCTTGCCTTGTCCGCTTCCCTGGCCACAAGCTCCATACAGTGTCCCTCCAGGAAATACCTGAGGGGAGCCGACGGCTGGAGCAGCGCCTGCATAAGAAGCTGGAACAAGGCCTCCGCCTCCAGCTCCTTCCAGGGCTTATGTCTGGGGCGGAGAAGACTGACTTTATATAATTCTCCCCCTTCTCTCCTGCTTTCATAAGTCAGGATCCGAAAATGCAGCTGTTTCTGCTGCTCCTGAAGCACCGGAAGAATCGCCCTTGGGATAGGATAAAACCGTTCCCATACACAGCCCTCCGCCCTTTCCTTCACCTCAGTGGAAGGGGACAAAAGCTCTACCCGGATATGGCCCCCTCCGGCGAAAACCCCGCCGGAGAATAAATGGCGGATCCCTTTGCACCGCTTGATGGCCGTCTCATAGGGCAGAGACGTGGCAAAGAAAAGCCGTGCCTGCTCCCTCTCTGCCAGCACCTGCAGCCCCTTGCGAATCTCCGGAAGGATCCCATGCTCCCTGGAAAAAAGCGTCCCGTCTATATCCAGAAATACGGCCTTTGGGCGGCGTGGGATACGAAAGATGGGATAAGGGCCAAAGAGGACCTGATTCATCCAATGGCTCCGTCCGCCGTAGGCCAGATAGCAGGAGCAGACCCTCCTGGTACATTTCGGCACAGACATAGGCGGCGCAGATGCCTTTTCCCCCTCCTCTTCTCCCCTTCCCGGCCAGCAGCGCCAGTTATCTATGGGAATCCGGTTAATATTGCAGGGATAAAGCTTCCCATCCCCCTCCGCGAAAAGCCGTCCCAGGCACTGGGAGGGATCCGCCTCCATTCTATATAAATCCCGGTAAAAATAGGGGTCAATCTCAGAAAAGGCGGCTATGGTCTCCTCTGTATACGGGCTTTTTTGCCCATCCATCTGATTCACCCACAGATAGATCTCCTCCGGAAGCAGCGCCCGCAGCCTCTGAATCACTGCCAGATTTTCCGGAACGCCCACGGCTCCGGTGCAGAGGGTAAGCCCGAAGCCTGCTCCCTCCCTGCATTTGGCGGCAAAGGCCTCCGGAGTGATCATTTCCGGGTGGAAGGTAGCCCAGATCCGAAGTTTTTGAAGGACGCCGCCTGCCTGGCAAAACTGCCTCAGGGAATCCTTCAGGGGAAAGCTGAAATTAGACTGCGCCCCCACACAATCCAGATCCGGGGACTGGCTTAATGCCGCCAGCCCCTCCCAGTACCAGGGATAAAGCAGCGCCTCCCCATAAGGCGCCAGCATCACCGCCCGGATATTTCTGGCAGAGGCCGTCTTTATAAGCCTGGGATAAAAATCCTCCCACTGGGCCCGATCCTGCTCCAGCTCCCGCCTGGAGCAGGGATGCTTGGAAAAGGGACAGTAGGAGCAGTGATAATTGCAGCTTTTTAATGTGCCACGGTACAGAAGGGTATTTGGCTCTGTGGACATTCGATTTAAATTCCTTTTCATAGAATTGACTTCCCGCGCATTTGCGGGCTTTGGTGCATTCGTTCCCACTCCTCCATCCGCCCCCGGATCCAGGGGGAGATCAGCTGCGGCCCCAGGTAGTCAGAGAGGGCCATGCCCTCATGGCTGAGGCTCAGGAAGGAATCCTGGTCAACCACATATCCCCTGGAAATCCAGTCCTGGATTACCGGGTAATCCTCCTGAGGCTTTGTCCCGAACTGAGACTGGTAGGCTGTAAGGGGAAGTCCTGGCCGGATCAGGAGATGGCGGATCACATACCGGCGGCGGAGCTCCTCCTCGGAAAGCAGGATGCCATGGCGGATTTCAGTAAAATCCTCTGTGGCTTCATATTCCCGGATCTGTTCCAGGCAGCCGGATTGGGTGATGGCGTAAGGGGTACAAAAGTGAAGCGTTCCCAGATAGCTCCTGCCGCCGCAGCCCAGGGCTAAGGAGGTGTGGAAGCCGCAGTCCTGGAAATGCCTGGAATTATCGGCCGCTCCGACTCTGCTCCCCTCTGTGGGCTCCGCTTCTCCAGCCCCCTTCCTCGTCTGCACAAACCGCCGCATGGAATCCTGGCGGTAGCCCTTTGCCTGCAGAAATCCCGCCGCCTCCTGATACTGGCGAAGGGCCGCCCACTCATCCAATACCATTCCCTCTGCCAGCATTTTCTCCATCCTGGCCCCGTGCTTCACATAGAGGGGATACAAAAAGATCTCCCCCGGCTCATAGGACAGCGCCTCCTGCAAAGAAGTTATCAGGGAAGAGACCGTCTGGCCGGGGATCCCATAGATAAAATCCACATTCACCGTGGGAAAGTCAAAGGACATGAGACGCTTTAAAGACGCCCTGGCAGCCGCCGCGCTGTGACGCCGTCCCAGAAGGGCAAGCTCCTGGTCGGAAAAGCTCTGGACGCCCATACTGACCCGGGTAACGCCGGCCTCCTTTAACACCTTAAGCTTTTCCCTTGTGGTCTGATTCGGCGCTGTCTCCAGGATAATCTCCGGCCTTCTGCAGAAGGAATGATAGTTCCTCACCATAGAAAACATCTGGTCCAGCTGCCGCTCTGTAAGAAGCAGCGGAGTCCCGCCCCCGATGGTGAAAACGGAAAATTCCGTCCCCAAGGGTGCAAGAATATCCTGATACTGGCTTCCCTGCCGTCCCACGCTTTTTAAATACGCCTCTATCTCCCCCTCCCCCTGGCCGGTGACGGAGAAAAGATTACAGTATCCGCACTTAGTTTCGCAGAAGGGGATATGCAGATACAAACTGTGCCCCTTTCCCTTTAAAGGATGCGCGTAATCCTGTAAATGGACGCCGGAGAGGGGACGGTAGGCTGTCTTATGGGGATAGCTGTACATATACTGTACATACCTTGTAGTATTATGCTCCATGGTAAAACCTCATACAAGTGGTCTGTTTCAACTGGTCTGTCCCGTAATATTGTCCCATAGGACCCACGTTCCTACAGAATAAAGTGTTTATAGGGAACGGTATTGACGATGGGATGATTGATCCCGTGGAACTGGCAGCCGTCCTCCCCATAGCAGGTTCCATGGTCCGAGCAGCAGATCACAAAGGCAGAGCCGCGCAGCCGCTTCCACTCCCCGAAGAGCCGTCCCAGCTCCCCGTCCACATACCGAAGGGCTGCCTTATGGCTCTCTAAATTATCGTGGGATACCCCCTCCAGATAAAAGTAATTAGGGTAATGAATGGCATCCACATTTAGATACAGGAAGATGGGCTGGTCCTTTTCTGCCTTTTCCAGCCGTTTCAGGAGAAAATCCACCTGGTTTTTGGTGCTGTCCTTTACCGGGCAGGCAAAGGAAGGATTCCAGTAACTCTTTTTGAAATATCCTGGGAAAACCTGCCCCAGATCCGAGCGCTTATCGAAAAATGCCACCCCTCCCACACACCAGGTATCATAGCCTTCCTTCTGAAGCCCCTCCATAATCGTACTCCCGGAAAAGCAAAAAGCCCCCTTCGGCCCCTTTTTTCCAAGGCCTATCTGGGCAGGAAAGAATAAAAGCTCCCGGTCCGCCACTGTCTTCGCCTCATACCGGCAGGGCAAGAAGCCTGCAAACATGGCATGGTGGGAGGGGTAGGTAAAGTTCCCCGGAGCCTGGCACTTCTGCCAGGGACCGTATTGATTCAGCACCGGCGTATGGCCGGCCTGCTCCTCCTCCACTGCCGCGTCATACCGGAGGGTATCCAGACAGATAAATAAAATATCCTTCTCCCCCACGATCTGGTTCATGTCCACCGATGGGGCTTCCTTCTCCCTGGACATCGCAAAAAGCCCCATTGGCACATCCTCCTTTGCCCGGTTTTCTAATGTATCTGACACGCGCCTCTCCTCCTTTTTAACCCGGATGTGCTCTCAGAATCTCTTTGTGTCTGGTTCATCCATCCAGCCATTCCCTCATTATCCAGGCCTGACTATGGTAAATCCGGTTTTGATTATAAATATCCTGATAGATCAAATCTCCCTGACCGTTCATCTCGATGATTCTCGGCCTTAAGCTGCCCTTTTCCAAAAGCACGTCGATCCCTGCGCTGGTAAGGCCGGGGTATAATCCGGCGGCACTTTGGCACAGCCCCTTTACCTCCTCCAGCACCTGTCCGGGCAGGCCCAGCTCCTTCACATCCAGAGGAGAATTATTCAGATGCAGATTGGTCACCGGGCCTCTGGACTGTCTGGCTAAGAGAAAGTCCACCCTTCCCCTCTGAACCACCACCCGAAGATCATAGGCCTGGCCCTGATGCTCCGCCTTGGGATACCACCGCTCCGCTACACATTCCGAAGCCAGCAGCTGGTCAAGGAAGAAATGCACCCGCTCCGGCTCCCGGACGCACTGTAAAACCTTTGTATTCACAATTCCCGCCCCAGAGGGCGACTCCTGGGCACAGGTGTAGAGGGCCATCCTCCCAGTACCAGGCTGGAAGCGGAACGCCCCGATCCCGGCAGCGCCGGATCCGTAAATCGGCTTGAGGAACACCTGATAGACCCGCTGCTTCTTCATGGCCTCCAAAAGCTCCTCCCCCTTCCAGAACCGCTTTCTTTTCCCCGGGCTCTCTGGCAGGAAAAGCTCGGTCACCGGGATGCCGGCCTCGGAAAGACGCATTTTACACTGCTCCTTGTCTAAAAGGGCCGCGATCACTTCCGGAGAATTAAGGAAGGAAAGCTGGCGGCACTTTATGGAGGGCCCTGTCTCTGGAAAGCCACAGGATCTGGGAATCACAGGGGCCATATGGGAAAGAGCCTGGAGCCACTGCCGGTAGGCGGCGGCCAGGCGGTTTTGTTCTCCCAGGTCACAGCTGTCCCATAGGGGCGGGTCGATTTTCATAAAAATCTCTTTCCCCTCCCAGTCCGGCAGGCTCCCCTCTCCCTTCAGCTGCCTCCAGTCCAAAAGATAGAACGAAAACCCCAGGGCCGCGGCGGCGCGCTCCAGATAGAGCGTCCGCTTCGTCTGGGGATTTCCCAAAACCACGGCCAGACGCTGTGCCTGCGGCCAAGTCTCCTTGCCAGCGCAGCCTGTCCCGGGGACAGCTGGAAGCCCGGTGTATCCTGCACTGGGGGCAGCTGGAAGCCCGGTGTATCCTGCCCCGGGGGCAGCTAGAAGCCCTTCCCCCATCATTCGGTGAGTATGGCGTTCATCCAGACCTCGCCCCGGTATACCTCCGCCTCATTCTGATCGGAAACATCGATCTCTATGGGAAGCTGGCCCAGGCTCTCCACTGCCGCATCCGTCAGGTAGTGGTGATGGATGTCTAAAAGCTGGATATTAGGGTAAGCCGGAAGCTTCTCTACCAGAAGGGCCGCCCCCTTATCGCTTAAGGTTCCGCAGGACAAATCCAGGGTTTCCAGCTGTCCCATAAACTTACAGTCCAAAACCACCTCCGCCAGCTCATCCTGGATCTCGCTGTCTGCGATCCCAAGATACTTCAGCTTTGGAAAATCCGCCTCTGCTAAAAGCGTGCGTATCATATCCGCATCCCCGTCAAATCCATAGTTTTCCACGCCGATATAAAGGAGAAGCTTTTTTAAATTGGGCAGCTTCGCCTTCTGGATGGCCAGAATCACGTTAGAGGGAAGTCCGCCGCAGATAATGGTCAGCGATTCCAGCCCCTCATGGCAGACCTCCCCAAGCTCCAGATCACAGCTGCCCTTAATGGTCAATTCCTTCAGCTGAGGCATGGCAGCCCACAGACGGCTGTAATCTCCCTGGATAATCCAGGACACCTCACATTCCTCATAATCCATATCTCCTACAAAAAGCCGTTCAATGTGGGAAAATTCCGCAGAATGCTCCACAATCCCGTCTAAAATCTCCTGACAGCTGTCCTCGTAGGCGCTCCCCCAGCAGCCGATGACCAGCTCCGAACGTCCTGGAAACTCCGGATCCGCCAGGATATCCTCCACCATGGTGGCCGGGCCCTTGCCGCTCTCATACTGGTCATAATCGTAGCTATACTTCTTTGTGTTTTCCATAAAAAACCTCCTGTCTCGCTTAGGCGCTCTCATATTAATAAACCATATAATAAGGCTCCGTGTAAATCATCACTTCCTCCGGAACCGTTAACTTCCCTGCGTCCTTCTCATCTACGCAGACATTTTCCAGCTTTTTGCACATGGAAAGGGGGGAATAGTCGCTGATGGCATTCTCCTGGAGGCTGCACACCCGAAGATTAGAAAGCTCCGTCAGAAAGGAAATATCCGTCAGGCCGCAGTCATCCAGGTACAGCTCCTTTACATTGGGATAATGGTTCAGGAAACCATGGCCAATCGGCTCCCCCGACTCATCAAAAAATGTGCTGCCCACCAGGTGCAGCGCTTCCATGGACGGATTCACCTCAAGAAGGGTCAAATCCAGCGCCGCCTCCGTCTCTGAGTTAATGCCGGATCCAAGCTGCAGGGATTTCAGATTCGGAAGATTAAAAATCCCCTCCAGCCCTGCCAGCTTGCCGCTCCAAAAATTATCCACTGAAAGATGCTCCAGACTTGTCAAGCCTGCCAGAGGGGAGATATCCACCGGCTGCTCCTTATAATCCTCATACTCCCGGATGGACAGATGAAGGCTGAGGGCCCGGAGGGAGGACAGCTCCCCCATGGCCTGAATACTCTCCGTCTCATCCACCGCCGCCTTTAATTCCTCCAGCCCTGTCAGAAAGGGTATCTGCTCCAGAGGGATATATTCTCCGTCCAGAAGATACAGCCGCTTCAAATTCGGAAGACTGGAGAGCATGGAAAGCTCCGGCTCCTCCCCGGTTTCGATAGAAAGCTCCTCCAACTGGGGTAGCTGCTCCAGAAAATCGCAGTCTCCAAGATACACCTGGTCGATGGAAAGACTGGTAAGCTGGTCAAGCTCTCCTAAAGCCTCCAATCCGGTATAGGTATCCCCGCAGTGTAAGGCCAGGCTTCTCAGCCGGCTGCACTCCTTAATCTGGCTGATATCCACCTTATCCCTGGACATGTTTGTGATAACCGTCAGCTCCTCCAGATTAGAAAACTGCCCGATCCCCTTCATATCGGCCCCCATAATGCCGATGTGGAGCACCTGAATCTGCTCCGGATTCAAAATCTGGGCCACGGTTTCCAGGCTGTCATCGGTGTCCACGTAGTGGATCTGATTATCCGGGGCGAACCTTAGCTGGGAGAGCCACACAGAATCCTGATTATTAAACCGGGTAAGTCCGGTAAACATGGTGTAATCCGAGGGCCAGCTCACCCGATCCGTCCGGTAGGTCCACCGCTTTACCGTGTCCCGGAAGGCCTCCTCGTCCTCACAGTCCCGGTAATCCGCAAAGCTGTACCAGACCACGTTATAATGCTCGCTGCCAGAGCGCTCATAGCCGCACCGGAGATACTTGATGCTGGCAAGCTCCTCCTCCGTGATCTCCTTATATTCCTTGCCAAAGATATCCTTGCAGAAAATCACCAGAAGCTGTCCCCCTTCTCCCACCGGGATATCCTGATCCGAGGAGGAAAAAACCGATTTCCTGGCCGCGATATTAAAGCCGAAGATCACCAGCGTGACCACCACAGCCACCGCAAGAACCACCAGCAGGGCCTTCCTGGCATCCTCTAAGGCGCTGCGCACCTGAGCGCTGCCGCCGTAGTCCACATGAACCTCCACGATGGCGCCCTTGGCCTCATCGATCAAATACTTCTGGCCGCAGTAGGGGCAGACACCATGGGTTTTATCGATCAAATCCAGAATCCCGCCGCAGTTTTTACACTCCAGCTGCAGAAGCTCGGCCCCCTCCTTGTGGGTATTGGTCTGGATGATGATGGGATCATCCTTTTGTGACTTTCGCTCTCTCATAATTCGCAGTCCTTTTCTTAACAGTTCCTAACCTTTGAAGTATCCTTTTAGCAGCGCCAACCACGCTGTAAAAAATCCCTTAACACTCATTTCCTCACCATCCGCACCCGGTCCCCGAATTCTTCTTCCAGCAGCCTCCAGTCCTCATCACTGATATACCAGGCGGATTTTCCTTCCATAAAGAAATACCGCAGGGAGGGGAGAGCCAGAATTTCCCGAACTATATCCTTTGCCTTTTCCTCCTCCAGCACCACATAGCGAAGCTCCAGCTCCTCCAGCTTCTCCAGGCCTGCAAATATGCCTGCGTCCTGGATCGCCGCCTTTTCCAGAGAAAATTTCCGGATATTTTTCAAATCCTCCAGGAAGGAAAAATCCTCCAGGTTCTCCGCCTCCAGGATGGTAACCTCCTCTAAGGTGTCCGGATTTGCCTCTGAGAAGAATTTTGGAACCCCGTACCGGGATAAACCGTCTGTACAGATAATGGAGCGGATTTCATTCTCCTCGGGCAAACGGTAATTCTCCCAGGCATCGGTGTACAGCTCCAGCTGGGTCAAGCCGGTAAAATACTGCACATTGGTGGGGGAGAAATCATCCTTTGAAGCTTCGATGGTAATGCTCTTTCTGGGCGCCGTCCCCGGCATATCATAATCATCCTGAAAGCTGTAGGTGAACCGGTACCCGTCCTCCCGCTCGATCTTTAAATACTTCATCTGCGCCAGATCCTCTGGGCGGATCTCCGCCACAGGCTTCTCATAGGCCTCCATGAGAAAATCCCGGAAGGCTACGGAAAACCGCCTGGCAGACAGCACCAGATGGCCGGTATAGAGCTGATACCCAAGGACGGCCGCGGCGATGAGGGCCATAACTCCCAGGGAAATGCGAAGGATCAGCGTTCCCATGGATAAACGCACCGTTACCTTATGGGTCCGGCTGGCAGAGATGTAGTATTTTTTCCCACAGGCTTCACACTGGCAGAGGTAGGGGCCCTTTCTTACCAGAGAACCGCCGCAGGCAGTGCAGGATTTGGGCTGTTGCCCTTGCTGGTGTTCCATTTCATTGCTTCCTTTTTTCCGAATATTCTATCCTTGATTTTACCACACCAGCGAATAAATGGCAATCATTTAAGAAAAGCCCGGGTTACTATAACAATCACTTTTCAAAACAGTGTTTTGGGTGTAAAATATGGAAAAAGGGTTCTGAGGTGAAGAATCATGTCACTGATTAATGATCTGAAAAAAGCCTCCCAGCTTACCGAACGGGAGAATGATATTCGTTCCTATTTTCTTAACCACCCGGAGCATATTGCTAATATGTCCTGCCGTGACCTTGGCGAGGCCACCTATACCAGCGCCTCATCCATAACCCGCTTTTGCCAGAAATTCGAATGCAAGGGCTATCCGGATTTTAAGGTGCGCTTTCTCAGTGATGTAAAGAGCGGGCAAATATTAGAGGATCCGGCTGCGGTTCAGCTATCGGAACGGGAAAATATGGTAACACTTTTAGGTAAGGTCACCGAGGTACAGACCCAGGCTTTGGATGCCACACGAAGGGCTCTCTCCCTGTCCCAGCTGCTGCGCATCCGGCAGCTTTTACTGGATCATCCTTATATCGATTTTTATGCTTATGACACCAATATCCATTTAGCCCGCTACGCTGGCAGCCAGTTTTTCCACGCTGGCAAAATTGCTGCCGTCTATTCGGAGACGGATATTCAGGTTTTGAACACGCTTATCGCGCCGGCCGGCCATTTGGCCGTCCTCATCAGCCACACTGGTGAAAATTTTAAGCTGATTGAATTGACCCGGTTTTTACGGCGGAGCGGAGTAAAAACGATCATCATTACCTCTGGAAAGGAAACCACCCTGGGAAAGATGGCGGACGAATTTCTGTATGCCCCGCGCCCTTCTGCCATCGGAGAGGTGGAAACCGACAAATTGTCCATTCCCACCTTTTTCACCGCCAGTAAATATCTGCTGGATTTGATGTTTTCCATCGCATTTAGTGCCCGGTATGGGGAAAATATGTCCCTGAATCACCGATACGACACCATCGGCGCGGCTACCTTCTGGGGACTGAATGAGTCCCGCTGATCCTCCGGACGGTTGTCATCTTATGCTGCTGCTCACACCCCTGTCGGGCTGTGAGCAGCAACCTTCTTATCCAAAAAGAGCTCTGCTTTTTGACTCATGAAACAGGTTTTCATTCAGGACGCCAAAAAGCAGACTTTTTTTGCAAAGCGTCACCAACCGTGCCTCTGCCTCTTGCGGCAGGAGAGTTCATCCTGTAAGATGATGTCAATAACGCGGCAGCCGCATTGCTCCCGACGGGGAGCGCACAAATAGGAGGAAAACATATGGCATCCACAAAAGTTCGCGATTATGCTAAACTGGCCGCCGACATCAAGGATCAGGTCGGCGAGAGCAATATCATCAGCGCAGCCCACTGCGCCACCAGGCTCCGTCTGGTACTGAAGGAATCTCCCTCTGAGGAGGTCACAAAACGCATTTCCGAGATGCCCGCCGTCATCCAGGTGGTAGAGAAAGGAGGTCAGTACCAGATCGTCATCGGCACCCATGCCAAAGATGTCTATGAGGAGCTGACCAGGATCATGAAGCTGGACGAATCCGCCCAGGCAGAGGTCAGGCAAGGAATCTTTGCCCGAATTATCGCCACGATGTCAGCGGTTTTTGCACCCTTTGTCTATATCCTCGCCGCTGCCGGCCTGGTGCAGGGCGCATTGATCATCATCACCCAGTTCTTCCCCGCCTTTGCCGGGACCGGTACCTACTCCGTCCTCAGCTTCATTTCCTGGACGCCTTTCACGTTTCTGCCGGTTATGATTGCGGTGACGGCCTCTAAGCACTTCAAGTGCAATACCTATATTGCGCTGTGGTGCTGTCTGGCTCTGGTCAATACTGACTGGGGGGCTATGGCTGCCCGGATTGCCGAAGGTGAGGTTGTAAAATTCCTGGCCTTCCCCATGGCGCAGACCACCTACACCTCTACTGTCCTGCCGCCTCTGTTCCTTGTATTGGTATTAGCCTATCTGGAGCGTTTTCTGGATCAGCACCTGCCTGATGTGCTGAAAGCCATCGGAGCCCCCTTCCTTAGCGCCATTATTATGGTTCCCCTTACCATTTTGGTGATCGGCCCCATCTCCGATGGAGCAGCTAATGGCATTGCCATAGCCTACAACTATCTGGCACACACCGTTCCCGTCATTGCCGGGGCGCTGGTGGGCGGAATTTGGGAGGTATTCGTCATCTTCGGCGTCCACTGGGGCGTTACTCCCATGAACATTGCGAATTTTAACGCAAATGGCTGCGATACCTTCCAGGCATTCCAGACTTGTGCTGTGGTTGCCCAGGCTGCTGCCTGCTTCGGCGTAGTGCTGAAAACCAGGAAGAAGGAAATGAAACGGGTGGCTTTTTCATCCGGGCTGACTGGTGTGTTTGGGATTACGGAACCGGCTATTTATGGTGTTACCTTAAGCCTTAAGAAGCCCTTTGTCTGCGGCTGTGTGGGAGGGGCCATCGGCGCGGTCGTCATCAGCCTCTTTGGCACCCAATATTACGCCTATGCCGGTCTGCCCGGCCTGCTTACCACCGTAAATGCCATCAGCGCCGCGAATCCTGCCTCCTTCCCTGGCATGCTCATCGGCACATTGGCCACCATTATCATCACCATCGGACTGGTGATGATCGTCGGCTGCGACGAAAAGCTCCCGGCGGTTTCCCCTGCAGACGGGAAGCCTGCGGCTTCTGCTCTGGCTGCAGAACCTGCCACGGCCTCTGCCACAGCCACAGAACCTGCCGCGACCTCTGCTACAGCTGCAGAACCTGTCATGGCCTCTGCTCTGGCTGCAGAACCTGCCACAGCTGCGGCCTCGGAAGCCATCACCGTTTACGCTCCCTTAACTGGCCAGATCAAGCCGAATACAGATGTCAATGATCCCACCTTTGCCCAGGGTGTTTTAGGGCAGGGAGCGGCAATCATCCCCACCGAGGGCAAGCTGTACGCCCCCTTTGACTGCACGGTATTCTCTGTAGCTGATACCAGGCACGCCATCAGCCTGGCAGGCCCCGATGGAATCGAGATGATTATTCACATCGGCCTGGACACGGTAGAGCTGGCAGGCAAATGCTTCTCTCCAAAGGTTAAGGACGGGGATGTTGTCAAAGCCGGGGAGCTGCTCATGGAGTTTGATCTGGAAGAAATCAAGAAGAGCTATGATACCATCACCCCCATTCTGGTGACCAATGCATTCAACTATAGCGGGGTAGAATTGCTGAAAAATGGAGAGACTGTCCGGATAGGGGAACCGATTCTGACAGTAAAGCGCTGAAGGCGGGAAGGAGAGAGATTCTTATGAGTTTACCTGACAATTTTCTATGGGGCGGCGCAGCCGCAGCTCATCAGCTGGAAGGCGCCTGGAATGAGGACGGAAAAGGCGTCAGCGTTTCGGATGTTCTCACTGGGGGAAGCGCCAGTGTGATGCGCCGGATCACGGACGGGGTACTGCCCGGGGAATATTACCCGAATCATGAGGGAATTGATTTCTACCACACCTTTCGGGAAGACATCGCCCTGATGGCGGAACTTGGCTTTCGGTGCTTCCGCACCTCTATCGCCTGGACCCGGATTTTCCCCAATGGGGATGACGAAAAGCCTAATGAGGCGGGCCTGAAATTCTACGATGAACTGTTCGATGAGCTTCTGAAACACAACATCGAGCCAGTGGTGACCCTCTCCCATTTCGAGATGCCCTACCATCTGGCCAGCCATCATCATGGCTGGCTGAGCCGCCACACCCTGGACTGCTTTGTCCGTTACGCTGCCACTGTGATGGAGCGGTACAAGGATAAGGTGAAATACTGGATGACCTTCAATGAAATCAACAACCAGAGCAATACTGCCGCCGATATTTTCGGCTGGACCTGCTCCGGGGTACGTTTTTCTCAATGTGCGCGGCCTCAGGAGGCCATGTATCAGGCGGTTCACCACCAGTTTGTGGCCGGGGCGCTGGCGGTGATAAAAGGCCATGAGATCAACCCGGATTTTAAGATCGGATGTATGTGCGCCTGGGTTCCCTTTTATCCCTATTCCTGTGATCCCGATGACATCATGACCGCTGTTGAATGTATGCACGAACGCTTCTACTTCTCCGATGTCCAGGTCCGGGGCCACTATCCTGCGTTCGCCAGGCAGGAGTGGAAACGCAAGGGTTATCAGATTCACATGGAGCCGGGGGACGAAGAAATCCTGGCCGCAGGCAAGGTAGATTACATCGGCCTCAGCTACTATATGTCCAATGCCGTCAAAGCCAATGCCGTCAAACATACAGGCGCAAGCCTGGATGGCAGTTCCCCAAACTCAGTGCCTAATCCCCATGTGAATAAGAGCGACTGGGGCTGGCAGATCGACCCGGTGGGCCTGCGCTACTCCTTGGTTACCTTGTATGAACGGTATGAGATTCCACTGTTTATCGTGGAAAACGGCTTTGGAGCCATTGACACCTTAGAGAAGGACGGCTTCTGCCATGACCCTTATCGTGTGGACTATCTGAAAGCCCACATCGGGCAGATGAAAAAAGCTGTGGAGGAGGACGGTGTGGAGTTAATGGGCTACACCCCCTGGGGCTGCATCGATTTGGTATCCTTTACTACCGGTGAGATGAAAAAACGATACGGGTTTATTTATGTGGATATAAATGACGATGGTTCCGGCAGTGGAAAGCGGTATAAGAAGGACTCCTTCGCCTGGTTCCAAAATGTAATCAAAACCAATGGCGAAGAACTATCACAGCCGCCTCTCTATGGAAAACATCGCCTCCATCATCAGCCAGTTAGGCCGGAAGAAATTCATTAACTGCCAGTACCCTGCCCCGGTAAGGCCGTATTCCTGGATCAGCTGAAACTTCGCCAGGATGCTTCTGACATCCTCGAACCACACCTCATGGCGGACGCCGTACTGCCAGTAGTAAAAATAGGGCGACATGGCCTGGGGGTCAAACCGAATCTCCACCCCATGGTCGATGGCTATCTGCACCGCCTCCCGGTTGTTTATGGTCTGGGCCCTGGTCACGCCCTTCTCATAGGGAAGGGGCCAGTCATAGCCGTAATTGGGTATACCCAGGCTAATCTTTTCCGCCGGGATTTCGGACAGGGCATACTTTACCACCCGCCGCACCATGTGAAGAGGGGCCACCGCCATCGGCGGCCCCTGGGAATATCCCCACTCATAGGTCATCAGCATCACCCGATCCGCCGCCTGGCCTAACAGGCGGTAATCAATCCCCTCATACAGCAGGCCCTTCTGGCCTGAGGATGTTTTCGGCGCCAGGGCTACGGTTACCGGATAGCCGAAGACCGATAGCACTGCCCTGGTCCGGGCTACAAACTCGGCAAATCCCACCCGATCCTCAGAAAGCACATATTCAAAATCAATATCCAGCCCTAAAAACCCCTTTTCCAGCATGGTCCTACCAAGCTCCCAGATCAGATGCTGCTGGATATCCGGCTGATTTACCAGGATGGAAACCAGGTTGTTGTTAAAGCGGCCATCTGATCCCAGAGGGGTTAAGGTCAGGACAGACCGCACCCCAGCCGCCCTGGCAGCCTGAATCATCCAGTCATCGTCGCTGCGGGGCGGCACCAGATTTCCTTTTTCTGTGAACCCATAGGAAAAGACATAGAGATCCGTAAGATATGGAAGGGTATCCTGGAGCGTCCTGGCATTGATAAAGGGATAGGCATAGCCGAAGGAATAGAGGGGAGGTTTTGCCATTTTGCCCGCCTGCCCCTGAGCGCCTGCTTTGTCCTTTGGGGTTAAAATTAAAAGAGCCTGGCCCACGGCCAGGCGGTAGGGATATTCCAGCTGATTGTCATAGATTAAGTCTTCCACCATCATTCCATGGCTCTCAGCAATGGTATCCACATTGTCATTCTCTTTTACTACATAAATTTCCATAACCGGATCCTTTTCTGCCCTGGGAGTCCTTTACTCACAGAGTATGCGAAGGGATAGCTTCTGGTTCCGGGTTACCGGATGGTCAATTTTTATCACCAACCAATACTTCTTTCTTTTATCCTTATGGCAGCCTGCCATACTGAAATAACTCCAGCACTGCTTCTAACGACCGCGCGACACACCTTGTCATATTTGAATACTTTAGCGCCGGATATTTCATATCCGGCACGCAGACTACTGGAATCCTGGCGGAATGGGCGGCCTTTATCCCAGCCTCCGAGTCCTCCAGCACCAGGGCCTCCTTACGCTTTACTCCGATCTTCTTACAGGCTTTTACAAATATCTCCGGGTTTGGCTTACCCTTCTTTACCTCATCTCCGCAGACCGAGTCGTCGAAATATTCCCTCAGCCCAGTCTGATCTAAAATCCGGTCCACCCGGTCGCGGTTGCTGGAGGTGGCGATGACCGTCTTATATCCACGGTCCTTTAAATATTTTAACAAATCCTCCAGCCCTCTCTTTACCGGCACCCCTTTCCGCTGAAACCGGTCATCTATATACTGATGCACCTGCTCCAACACCTGCTCCATGGGGAAGGATTTGCCGTACTTCTTGTAATACATCTTAAAGACCGTGGGCAGTGGGAGTCCCAGAGTCTTGATATAAAACTCCACATCCATCTCCAGCCCCAGCTTCCCGCATTCCTTTACATACCCCTCATAAGTAACCCGTTCACTGTCAATCATCAAGCCATCCATATCAAATATCACTGCTTTTGTCATATCGTTCCTTTCCAGCCCTCTTCCCTTGACCGCTCTCTCAAATAGGGCAGCTCCGCCTTCAAATCTATGGAAATGCTCTTATGCCAGCACATTTCCCCGAAAAAAAGAATTTTGTGCATCCAGTCATCAAAGAGCAGGGAATGCACCAGACGCCGGAAGGAATAAATCCGCCGGCTTGCCTGGATATGCTCCAGCTGGAGTTCATAGGGGCTGGTGTTTTTCGGGTAATGGACCACCTGTCCATTGTATTTCCGCCAGTTTTTATGGAGGAGCCGGTCCTGGTACTGCTGGTACACCGGCGTCCCCGGCACAAAGTACATAGACTGGATTAGCACGCCCTGGATGTTATTTTTAATCACAAAATCCGCCAGCTGATCTCCGATCCCCGCCCGGTGATCATCCGCTCCCAGGATAAAGAGGCCCCGGACGCTTAAGCCATGGCCCTGGATGTTCCGGATCGCCTGCTGGATTTCCTCCACCTGGCTCTTCTTGTGATATCGCTTAAAGTCCTCATCATCTATAAACTCGATTCCCAGAGCCAGCTCGAAAAATCCGGCCTGCTTCAGCAGATCCAGCATCTCTTCGTCAAAGCCCACCTCATACCTGGCCTGAACCGTCAGTGGCCAGCATATGTCGCTGTCAATGATTCCCCGCAGCACAGCCATGGCCCACTCCCGATCCGCGAAGAAATTATCATCGGTAAGCCATACCCCCTTTAGCAGGCGCGGGAACCGGCCGGACTGAAAGAAGGCGATGGACTGGCGGATATCCTCCAGCACATTCTCCACAGACCGGGTCCGCACCTGCCTCCCAAAGTGGCGCACCAGGGCGCAGTAGTCGCAGCTGTGAGGGCAGCCCCGGGAGGCATGGACCTGGGGCCAGATGGTATTATAATGTACCCGGTTTTTGTACTGGTAAACCAGGCTGCGATCCGGTATAATGTCGATATTCTCCGGCGGCTCCCTCCTTCCGGTTACTATCAGCCTTCCCTCCTTCCGGTAGGCAACCCCCGGAAGATCCACCGGCCAGCCCTCCTTTAAGGCGGAAAGAAGCTCTAAGATCGACTCATCCCCCTCCCCCAGAAGAACATAATCACAGTATCTTGTTGCCTCCGGATAATTCATGGACGCGTGAAGGCCGCCCATCACCACCACTGCATGGGTATGCTTTTTCAAATACCGTGCCAGCGCATACCCCCGGTTAGCCTGGAAGGTGAAGATACCGATAAAAATCACATCCGCATCCATCACGTCCTCTTTAACAATCCTGGATATGGCCTCACTGTACATGAAGGTATCGGGATATTCCCTTTTTACAATGGTAGCCAGAAGATTCAGTCCCACAGACGGGGTCCGTATGTACCGGTCATAAACAAAATGATTCAGGAGCGTTCTTTTATAGGGGCGCTCGCCTGGCTCGATAAAGCGGATTTTTTGAATATTCATAGCCTGCTCCGTCACCCTTCCCCATACACCTCAAGCTGAGTAAGCGCCGGGAAGGGAGAGGCTTCTTCTGACTGGAGCAGATGGGATATGGTCAGCCATTGAATTTTCTTTTTCTCAAATACAAACTCCTGTGCCGCTCCCGTTTTTTCCAGGGACAGCTCCATCACCTCACCATCGGAAAATGTAACGGACACCTTCTTCCACCAGTTATCATGGGGAAAATCCGCCCGGAGGTAAATCCGGATCCGGTCAGCCTCCACAACACGGCCGAAGTCTACCTTCATCTCCGCATCCGGATTCCGGTTAATCCCCCAGGAGCCGTAAGGCCATCTGCCATGGCTTTCATTCGCCGTCACCCCATTGATGGCGTTGCAGGCGGCAAAAACCATCTCGCCTCTCGTCTCAACATTAGCTGAGGCATGGGGAAAGAAGGTTTGATTTCCATGAAAATCATTTTGATTCAGCGCCAGATTTCTGTATGCTCTTACTTCAAATTCCTCAGCAATCCGAATATGGAGCAAATGCTGGCTGCCTGAAAAAGCCTTCGGGGAAAGATGGATCCGACGTTCTTTAAAGGGAATGGGATATATAATATTTCCCGTAAGATAAACCAGGGATTTTCCCAGGGCATCATCCAGCTGCAGCCACAGATGCCCTGGTGTTTCTGAGGATTCCGCCTGAATTACATCCCCCTCCTGGTACTCTCTTGCGCAGATCAGATTCACCTCCCGCTCTCCTCTGGCTACTGCCAGGGTGTTTCCATCCTTATCTACTAATTTAATGCATACCATAGTTTCCCTCCTTTTTGTCTAAGAGCGGTCTCGGAAATTCTTTGTGCCCAGATTTGTGAGATGTTAATTCTTAGGAACCAATACCTCTGCCCCGCCCATATAGGGACGCAGCACCTCCGGAATGGTTACGCTTCCATCCGCCTGGAGGTGATTCTCCAGAAATGCGATGAGCATCCGGGGCGGAGCCACCACCGTGTTATTCAAGGTGTGGGCCAGGTACTTTCCATTCTCCCCGTCCACACGGATCTTCAGCCGTCTGGCCTGGGCGTCGCCTAAGTTGGAGCAGGATCCCACTTCAAAGTACTTCTTCTGTCTGGGGGACCAGGCCTCCACATCGCAGGACTTTACCTTTAAGTCAGCCAGGTCGCCGGAGCAGCACTCCAGAGTCCGCACCGGTATCTCCAGGGAGCGGAATAAATCCACTGTATTCTGCCACAGCTTGTCATACCACATGGGGGATTCCTCCGGCTTGCAGATGACGATCATCTCCTGCTTCTCAAACTGGTGGATCCGGTACACTCCCCGCTCCTCGATGCCGTGGGCTCCCTTTTCCTTTCGGAAACAGGGGGAATAGCTGGTCAGGGTCTGAGGCAACTTTTCCTCCGGGGTGATGGTGTCGATAAACTTTCCAATCATGGAATGCTCACTGGTGCCGATGAGATACAGATCCTCTCCCTCGATCTTATACATCATGGCGTCCATCTCCGCAAAGGACATCACGCCGGTGACCACATTGCTGCGGATCATAAAAGGCGGCACACAGTAGGTAAAGCCCCGGTTAATCATAAAATCCCTGGCATAGGCAATCACAGCCGAGTGGAGCCTGGCAATATCCCCCATCAGGTAGTAAAAGCCATTCCCGGCCACCTTTCCCGCCGCGTCTAAGTCAATGCCGTCAAACCGCTTCATAATGTCCGTGTGGTAAGGGATCTCAAAATCCGGAACCGCCGGATCGCCGAACTTTTCGATCTCCACGTTCTCGCTGTCATCCTTGCCGATGGGAACGCTGGGGTCGATAATATTGGGGATGGTCATCATAATCTTTAATACCTTCTCCTCCAGCTCGCTCTCCATGGCTTCCAGCTCTGCCAGCCGGGCCGCATTGGCCGTCACCTGAGCCTTCACCGCCTCGGCCTCCTCCTTCTTTCCCTGGCCCATCAGCTTTCCGATTTCCTTGGACAGCTTGTTCCGGGAAGCCCGAAGGCTGTCCGCCTCCGCCTTAGCCGCCCGGTTCTTGGCGTCTAACTCGATCACCTCATCCACCAAGGGCAGCTTATTATCCTGAAACTTCTTCTTAATATTCTCCTTTACCACATCCGGATTCTCCCGGACAAACTTCAGATCTAACATAATGACTCCTCCTGATTGTAAAATCTTTCTCATTCTGTCCTTTACGATACCACATTTTAGAAAGAAAGAAAAGCCCCTTTTGCTTTTGAATCGGTTCGGGGCTTTTGTTGGGGTATTATTTTGCTTTCGGTAAGATATCCTTCTTTTCTAACACTTCGATCAATGTGTCCATACCGTCGTAGATGGAATGTATGTCTTTTCTTATCGTCCTCTCGGCACACCTGCTATACCGCAGATCTCCTTAGCCGATCAGCACCCTCTTGCCTTCAAAAGCAAAACCATATTTCCGAATTTTATCGATCGAAATCCCTTTCTCTTCCAATGCATAGGCGTAACGCTTTTCCTCAATCTGCTTCAATGCTGCAGCTACGGTATCCTCCAGGCTATGCTCCTCCTCCGGGTCATGCACCTTGAACTCAAGGACGAACGCATCATCAGCCTTGTCCCTCGGCTCCATCATCACATCATATCGCCCGAATCCGCTCTCTCGATTCGATGTGATGCTGTATCTGTCTGCCAGATCAATCATCAGCCCCAATACAAAGCCATGGTAGAACCTCTCAGGCTCCGAAGCCTCCGAAGGCCTGTTTCCCGAGTCAAAGCAGCTGAACGTGGCAAGGGCCGTTCTGTTCATATAGATGTTCATCGCCTTTTTATCACCTAGCAGCAAGGCCTTGACAAAAGCATTATAGTCCGGGGTGTATTCGGCAAACCACCCGTCAATCATACGTTCGAACATCATCCGCACTTCCCGGTTTGTCAGCCGCAGCTCATAATCCGCTTTCCCGCGTTCATCATACGCAACCCGCTCCACTTTCAGATAGCCGCTGGCCAAAAGCAGGCTCCAGATAGCATTCATATTATGGTCAAGCTGATTGAATATGATTTGCTCATCGATTGTCGTATGGAAGGATTTTCCCTGCAGTAAATCCTCCATGATGATTTTTATCTCTGGTATCCCTCTTTGAATCATCTTTCCGATCAGGCTGTTGGAGCTGGTGTTCGCCCAGTAAGCAGCAAAACGCCGTTTATCAAGATAGTTGATGATGGACCACGGATTATAGATATCACGGGTATCTCCAAAGGTAAAACCATCGTACCAGGCACGGACTTCCTGCTTTTGTGTGAGCCTGAATTCATCCATGGCGGCAAACACTTCCATTTCTGTAAAGCCGAAGGAAGCCTCATACTTGCATGAGGTAGAGGTGACTACCTCCAGATGGTTTAGATCGGAAAAAATAGATTCTTTACTTATCCGTGTCACGCCTGTCATGATTGCCCTTTCCATGTACGGGTTCGTCTTGAAGGTGGAATTGAACAGGTTTCGGACAAATGCCGCCATTTCATCCCAATATCCATGCGCATAAGCTTCCTGCATAGGGGTATCATATTCATCCAATAAAATGATAACCTTCTTCCCATAATAATCTGCAAGGAATTCCGATAAGGCTTTCAGGGAATAAGAAGCTACAGAGTCATCCATTTTCGGGGATATTTCATAGAAGATATCCGGAAGCTTTTTCTGATTTGGCCCCTTATCCTGCAAGGCTGAGTATCTGTCATACAGGCTTTTGATGATGCGGCAAATCTTATCTCTTGCATTTACAAAGGATGTCTCTTTCACATCTGCAAAGCTTAAGAAGATTACCGGGTATCTGCCCTGGAGACTGCAGTACTTCTCTTCTTTCCATATGTCGAGCCCATCAAATAAGGCACTTTTATCTGAATGCTCCACAGAAAAGAACTTCTCAACCATGCTCATAGTCAGCGTCTTCCCGAACCGCCTGGGGCGGGTGATCAATGTCACGCTGTCCCCCTCTTCCCACCATTCCTTTATGAAGCATGATTTATCGATGTAAAAATAGCCTTCTCTTCTAATCGTCTCGAAATCCTGACATCCGATACTCACTGTCCTTGGCATGTCTGTCTCCTTTCTGGCTATTTCCTGCCTTCCCTGCAATGAATCCGTCTGCTTTCAGTATAGCTGATTACGATTGGCATTACAATAACAATCCACATCTTTCAATCCCTGGATTCCACACAGATCGCCACGCCCTCCTCCATCTGTATCCTCCCCGTCTCCTCCGAAAGCTCATTGCTGATGCACCGGCTGCTGGCGGCATCCAGGTCGTAATCTGTTAAAGGATACCGGAACCCGTCCAGGGTAATCCCTTTGATTTCCCCGGAAAAGGGGAGGAAGGAGATGTATTTGCCCCACTGCTCCCTTCTGGTAAAGGTGTGCTCCTCCTCGATGAGATAAATCTTATTCTGGGGATCGAGAATACAGGCCTCCACCCCCTGCTGCAGGCAATTATAGAGGAGATACACATTGGATAAAAGATGGTCGAACCGGCCCCCGGTGGCACCCAGGATGGTGATCTTCGTGCAGCCGCAGGCCATGGCCCTCCGGAGGGCCAGCTCGGTATCCGTCTCATTTTTTTCTGGGTCGTGGACATCCCAGACGATATAGGGGATAGCGTGAAACTTGTCCAATACCTCCCGGGAGGCGGTGTCAAAATCCCCCACCGCCATATCCGGAACCAGGTTTAATGCCTGGAACGCAGCTAAGCCGCCGTCCACCGCGATTTTTTTATCAAAGGGCTGGCCTTTGCAAAAAGCACCGGCAAAAGCCAGATCCAGCTTTCCACCGGTGATGATTAAACAGGTCTTCATTTCTTCTTCGCCTCGTATTCGGAAAATTGCTTCATAAATGCCCGGGTATTCTCCCCGGCATCCCCCTTAAAGACAGCAGAGCCAGCCACCAAAACATTCGCCCCTGCATCCAGAAGCACCTCTGCATTGGAAAGGGTTACCCCGCCGTCCACCTGGATATCCGTGGACAAATGTCGCTCATTTAAGAGCTGCCGGAGGCGACGCACCTTCTCCAGGGTGTAGGGGATGAATTTCTGGCCGCCGAAGCCGGGATTCACCGACATAAGCAGCACCATATCCACCTGATCCAGCACACAGTCCAGAAGAGAGATGGGGGTGGCAGGATTTAAGGCGACCCCCGCCTTTAATCCCGATTCCTTAATCTGGGTGATGGTCCGGTCCAGATGGGTACAGGCCTCCTGGTGGACACAGATCAGATCTGCCCCGGCCTGCTTCATATCCTCCACATACCGTCCCGGCTCCTCCACCATCATGTGGACGTCAAATATCTGGCCGGAGGCCTTGCGGATGGAAGAAATTAAGGGCATGCCGAAGGATATGCTGGGGACGAAGGCTCCGTCCATCACATCCAGGTGCAGGTACATTGCCCCATTTTCTTCTGTTTTCCGAATCTCTTCCCCCAGCCTGGAGAAGTCCGCTGCCAGTATGGACGGCGCTAATATATACATCTTAATATCTCCTTTTCTCCTTCAATTCCTGATAAATCAGACAGTAATTCTCATATCTTCCAGGGTGTATTTCCCCGGCGGACACACCTTCCTTGACTCCGCACACCCGCTCCCCTATATGAACACAGCCTGTGAATTTACATTTTCCTGTCACAGGAGCAAACTCAGGAAAATACTCCTTCAGCTCCTCCGGCTCCATATCCAGGTACAGGGAGCTAAAGCCGGGGGTATCCATCAGATAGGTATTCTCCTCCACAAAAATCAGCTGACTGTGGCGGGTGGTATGCTTCCCCCGCTTAATCTTCTCGCTGACCACGCCGGTCTCCATCTGGGCGCCAGGCTGAAGCTCATTGGTCAGGGAGGATTTCCCTACCCCGGAGGGCCCGGCTAACACTGTAGTTTTCCCCCTAAGAAGGCCCGGGATTTCTTCGATGCCTTCCCCGGTTTTTACGCTGATCCTATGGATGGGATAGCCTGCCTTCTCATAGATTTCCTGGTATTTTGCCAGCTGCTCCTCAGGGCATAAATCCGCCTTGTTAAAGCAGATCGTGACCGGTACTCCTGCCTGCTCCATCATCACCAGAAACCGGTCCAGAAGATTAAAATTCGGCTTTGGATCCTGGGCGGCAAAGACCACCAGCGCCTGATCCACATTAGCCACCGCCGGGCGGAGGAGGGCATTTCTCCTGGGAAGGATCTCATCGATATTCCCCTCCTGATCCGCCTCATGAAGGATGGAAAAATCCACATCATCCCCCACCAGGGGCTTCACCCTCCGGTTCCGGAAAATCCCCTTTGCCCGGCACTGATATATGGTTTCCCGTCCGTCATGAACGTAATAAAATCCGGCTATGCCCTTGATGATCTTTCCTGTCATTCCTCTTCCTGCCCTACATCATCTGCTTTCACAGCAGCTTAATCGTTAATCCTCTGTTTTAAAGAAGGATACCGGATAGGAGGCCAGCACCTGGTTCCTGTCCAGATCCACCAGCTCCACCATTCCCTCTTCCACGCCGTCCGCGCCCTCGATTCTGGGGAAGGAGATGGGGATCACCGAATCTCCCACCACCGTTCTCGGCTCCACCAGATTTCTCAGTACTGTGCGCCCATTTACCTCCTGGCGGAGGCGGATCACGATCTGGATGCTGGTGGTGGAGGAGCCGGGGCCCAGATCCATTCTAAGGTCATACTGCTTATCAATGGAGGCCACATAGTGGCTGGTGCCGATCATCGTTTCCTCCGCCCCCAGGCTGATATAATACTGTACCGGCAATCCCCGCTGGTAGGGAAGTCCCCCGGGTGCAGTCTGATTAAACACACGGCCTGCCTCCACGGTATCGCTATAGGCCTCGCCGATGGCCCCCGGGATGAAGCCGGCGGCTAGAAGAAGGGCGTCCGCCTCCTCCGGAAGCAGCTCTGTCACATCCGGGACAATGGCCTGAGCCGGCCCTTTGCTGATGAATAAAGTCACCGTCTCCCCTTCACGGGGGCTCTCCGGCTCATAGCGGATCACCCTGCCTAAGGGAACGGTGTTGTGGAACTCATCGGCCACTGTGACCACCAGATTCCGCTCAGTCAAAAGCTTCTTCGCCGTCTCCCCGTCCATGCCGGTCAGCTCCAGCACCGTCAGATCGATGTTTCCGCTGCCCTTGCTCACCTTTACATTCACGGTGGTATTCTTCTCCAGCACCGTGCCCTCCGGGTATTCCTGGGCCATGATATAGCCGATAGGGATCTCATTGGAATTCTCCACACTGCTGACTACCATATTCAGCCCGCACTCCTCTAAAAGCTCCCTGGCCTCTTTCTCTGTCATGGGAAGGGGCTTGGTGAGAAGATTCGGCATGGAAACCTGTCCCTCGGCAATAGCCGCCGTAGTCACCTCAGCCACGCTGCTCGCCTGGGATTCTCCCGGCCGTACATGGCTGGCGCCGGAGAGGAAAATACGCCCCAGGCGCACCGCCATAATCAGCAGCACCGCCACTATGATAATAGCTGCCGCCACGCCGGCCACTGCAAAGATCCGCTCCAGCTGATGGGTGATATCCAGCTGCCGCCCCCGCTGATGGCGGTCATAGTCTGTATGGCCAAAGCCATGCCCCTCTGCGCCTTCCGCCGCCTTCTCCTGAGCCGGATACTCCAGGGCGCTTTCCTCCCCGGCTTCGCTCCTCCCCTCATCCTTCGCCGGCTCCTCTTTTTGCAGCCGGTTTTTATTCCCAGGCGGATCTAAGTGAAGGCCGTAAGGGTCAATCAGCGCCTTCCGAAGATCCGTAATCACCTCCTCCGCAGTCTGGTAGCGATCCTCCGGCCGCTTCTCTGTACAGGTGAGGATGATCTCCTCCAGGCTCTCCGGAATGTCAGGATTACTGTCCTTGGGAGAGGCGATGGGATCCTTTAAATGGGCCATGGCCACAGTCACGGTATTCTCCCCGTCAAAGGGAAGCCGGCCGGTGACCATTTCAAACATGGTGATGCCCAAGGAATAGATATCGCTTCTGGCATCCACCATCTTCCCGGTGGCCTGCTCCGGCGAGATATAGTGGACAGAGCCGATGGCCTTTCCCTCCCGGCTGCTGGGGGAGGCGGCTCCGGCGATGCCGAAATCCGCCACCTTCACCTTCCCGTCCATGGATATGATAATATTCTGAGGCTTGATATCCCGATGGATAATGTTCTGCTGGTGGGCCGCAGAGATGCCCTGGGCCATCTGGATGGCGATGCCGATGGTCTCCTTTACCTCCAGGAAGCCCTTTTTCGCGATGTAGCTCTTCAGGGTGATCCCCTCGATGAGCTCCATAATAATATAGTGGGTGTCCCCTTCATCCACAACATCGAAAATATTCACAATGTTTGGGTGGGAGATCCGGGCCACTGCCTGGGCCTCCAGCTTAAAGCGGCTGACGAACTCTTCATTGCCGCTCAGCTCCTTTTTCAGCACCTTCACAGCCACCAGGCGGTTTAAGGTGTGGCATTTGGCCTTATACACATCGGCCATGCCGCCGGAGCCGATCTTTTCAATAATCTCGTACCGTTCCTGCAGGTACATACCTGGCTTCAGCATGGCTTCACCCCCTTATCTTTGGGATTCACCAATACTAAAGATATATTATCTAACCCGCCGTTATTATTGGCCCGATCGATCAGGATCCTGGCTGCCACCTCAAGCGACGGGGCATTTTTCACGATTTTCTGTATGGATTTTTCCTCTACCATGTTGGAGAGGCCGTCGGAGCAGAGCAAAAATACCTCTCCCTCCTGCAAGGTTACTTCAAAAAAGTCTGTCTGGACCGTGGATGCTGTCCCCACAGCCCTGGTAATGATATTTTTATTGCGTCGGTAATCTTCGCTCTGGCGGCTCATCCGCCCCAGAGCAACCATCTCTTCTACATACGAATGATCTCTGGTAATCTGTGCAATTTCATTTCCAATCACATATAGGCGGCTGTCGCCTACATTTGCCACATAGAGCTGCCCGCGGCAGACCACGGCAGCCACCAGGGTGGTTCCCATTCCCTGGAAGGATTCCTCCTCCAGTGATTTTTCATAAAGCATCCGGTTTACAGCCTGAATCCCCTCCTTCAGCGCCCGCACCTGCGAGGTCTGGTAAGGCTGGGCTCTTAAGTGGCTGATCAGATGCTGAACCAGAAAGCGGGAAGCGTAATCTCCCGCATTATGCCCTCCCATCCCGTCCGCAACTAGAAATAAGTTGGGCAGAGGGCCCACTGGCGTGGTAGAGGCAAAAATGCTGTCCTGGTTCATCCTTCGGACCATTCCCTGATCCGTCTTTCCCACTACCTGCACCAAACCACTCCCTTCTTAATCCGATTGTCCTGTCTGTCTATGGTAAGCGATGTTACGATTCACGGCCCTGCTGTTCACAGCCGCTAAGCGATGTGTCATACCTCTCCTCTGTCCTCTGACTGGAGGATTGGAGCTTTGTCAAATGCTTCCGGATGAGCCTTTCCCCGGATGTACTGGCTGCGCAGCTGTCCGCAGGCTCCGTGGATGTCGCGGCCCATCTCCCTTCTTATGGTAACATTTATTTCATTTTTTTCAAGCACATTTTTGAATGCCTGGATATTCGACAGGGAGGACTGCCGGTAATCCCGCTCCTGGATGGGGTTTACCGGGATCAGATTCACATGCCCGTGCATGCCCTTAAGCAGCGAAGCCAGCGCCCTCGCCTCCTCGGGGCGGTCATTCACGCCCTTTACCAGGCTGTACTCAAAGGTAAGACGCCGCCCGGTCCTCTCATAATACCCATAGCAGGCCTTAAGCACCTCCTTGAGAGGATACTTCCTCGCTATGGGCATCAGCTCCTGCCGGAGCCGGTCCGAGGGCGCGTGGAGGGATAGGGCCAGGGTAACTGGCAGCCCCTCCTCTGCAAGCCTTTGGATACCTGGGACGATGCCGCAGGTGGAAACCGTGATATTCCGCTGGCTGATATTCAGCCCCTTTTCATGGCTTAGAAGGCGGATAAACCGAATCAGATTCTCATAATTATCCATAGGCTCACCGGAGCCCATCACCACCACATTAGAAACCCGTTCCCCCGTGTCCTTCTGGATCTGGTACACCTGATCCAGCATCTCGGAGGGGAGGAGGTTCCGCTCCAGGCCCAGGATGGTGGAGGCGCAGAAGCGGCAGCCCATCCGGCAGCCTGCCTGGGAGGAAATACAGACAGAATTCCCATGCTTGTATTTCATCCACACGCTCTCGATCACAATCCCGTCAGACAAGGCAAAGAGATACTTCCTGGTGCCGTCCAGCTTTGACACCTTTACCTCCACTGGCTGCAGGGCGGTAATAAAAAAGCGCTCTGCCAGCTGCCTTTTCATGGCCTCCGGAAGATTGGTCATATCCTCGAACCGATCCCTTAATTTTTCATGAAGCCACTGGTAAACCTGTCTGGCCCGAAAGGGCGGGAAGCCAGATTCTGTAAGCTGGAGCGTCAGCTCCTCCAGGGTAAGCGATTTGATATCCTTTAAATCCATACGTTCCTATCTCTCCCTTTTATCCGAAACCATTTTATCTCCGCTGGAATAAAGCCAGGAAAAAGCCGTCGCAGGGATAATCCCCCGGCAGAAGCTGGATCCACCCCTCCTTCAGGGTGGGGGAATCGATCCCCTCTCCCAACCGGCCCCCTAAATCCACCGGCTGAAAGGGATGATTTTCCAGAAACCAGGCGGCATTCTCCTGATTCTCCCTCTGGCTGATGGTGCAGGTGCTGTAGAGGAGATATCCTCCCGGCTTTACATACTGCCATATCACCCCCAGGATCTCCCGCTGGAGCTTCGCCAGAGCCTCGATCCCCTCCGGTGTGATATGCAGCTTAATGTCCGGCTTTTTCCCCAGGATTCCCAGTCCGGAGCAGGGAAGATCCGCCAGAACAAGATCCGCCTGCTCCCTGCCGTCTATATCCGGAACCAGCGCATCCCTTACCTTCACCTGGATATTCGAAAGCCCGGTCCGGACTATGCTTTCTTCGATCAATGCCGCCTTTGCCGGGCTCACATCCCTGGCGTCCACCCTGCCGGTTCCGGCCAGGCGGTCGGCGATGTGAAGGCTTTTGCCTCCCGGGGCAGCGCAGACATCCACCACGTAGTCCCCTGGCTTCAGGGGAGCAGCCGCCCCGGCCAGACAGGAGCTTAGATCCTGAACCTGGATCCAGCCTTTTTTAAAGGCCTCCAGCTCCTCGATGCGGTCATAATTTTCTATGGAAATCACCCCGGGCAAAAGGTCCGAGGGCGTGCAGCGAACCTGCTGGCGCTCCAGGCTGGCCCTTATCTCCTCCTGGGAGGCCCGGCTTAGATAACAGCGGACTGTCAATGGACGCTGGCGTAAGAATGCGGCCACAGTCCTCTCCGCCGCCTCCTCTCCCAGCTCCCGGCGCCACCTGGCCCAGAGCCATTCCGGGATGGAATAGCGGATGGAGGGTTCCAGCTTTTTGGAATGAAGCTCCTTCAAAATATCCGCCTTTTCCCTGGAAATCCTGCGCAGAATGCCATTGACAAAGCCTCTCAGGCCGGAAAACTTACGGCTCTGGGCCAGCTTTACCCCCTCATTGCAGGCAGCTGAGTCCGGAACCCGGTCCATGTACAGGATCTGATAGACAGACATCCGCAAAATCGTGCGGATCATTGGCTTCATCTTCTCCGTCCTCAGGGAGGAATAGCGGTTCAAAACCCAGTCGATCTGGATGAGATATTCCAGCGTCCCTTCCGTCGCCCGTGTGATGAATGCGCGGTCCTGCCGGGAAAGGTACGGATACTTCCCCAGGGCCTGGCGCAGAATCACATGGCTGTAGCCCCCTTTTTCTAAGATTTCTAATAAGATATCAAGGATTAATTCACGGTTTGCGCTTCTGTCAGTCATCCCTTCTGCGCCCTCCGAATAGGATCACCAGGCGAAGCAGCTGGAGGATGGAGGCGGCGGCCGCCGCCACATAGGTGAGGGCGGCTGAGCCTAATACCTGCCTGGCCTTTCCCACCTCGTCCTGGGCCAGCATCTGGCTGTCCGACAGGATCCGAAGAGCCCTGGCGGAGGCGTTAAATTCCACCGGAAGGGTGACCAGCTGGAAGAGCACCGCCAGGGAGAACATCAGAATGCCGATTTCCACCATGGGAGAGCCCAGCCCTCCGATCAGCAAGCCGATGAGAATCAGGGGCCAGGATAAGCGGCTTCCGAAATTCGCCACAGGCACCAGCGCCGCGCGGATCCGCAAGGGCGCATAGGCCGTGGCATCCTGTATTACATGGCCGCACTCATGGGCCGCCACGCCCAGGGCGGAGATGGAGGCAGAGCCATAAACCGGAGCAGACAGATTCACCGTCTTCGTCCGGGGATCGTAGTGATCCGTCAGATTTCCCGGAACCTCCCGCACCGTCACATCGTAAATCCCCTGTGCCTGGAGAATCCTTCTGGCCACATCCGCCCCGGTCATCCCGCTTCTTGACCGGTCTCTGGAATACTTCTGGAAGGTTCCGTTCACCTTGGCAGAGGCTGCCATGGAAAGAACCACACCGATGAGCACCAGAAGGTAGGTCCAGTCAAACCCGTAATAACCATATCCGCCATAATATCCCATACTTACTATCTCCTTTCAAACCTGGTCCCGATTTCTATGGGAAAGCCTCTTAAAAAGGCGTCAGACTCCATCCGCTTCTTTCCCTCCAGCTGGAGGGAGGTGATGCGCAAAATCCCCTCTCCTGTGGCTACGAAAAGCCCGGCCCCGTCCGCCTGGATCACCTGGCCCGGCTCTCCCTTCCTGTCCTCAGCCAGCACATCCGCCTCCCATATCTTTAAGGTTTTCCCATTTAGGTGTGTATATGCGCTGGGCCATGGATTTAATCCCCGGATCAGCCGCTCGATGGCCGTCCCCTTCTGGCTCCAGTCAATATCTCCCAGAGACTTATCAAGCATCCTGGCATAGCATGTCCCCTCCTCTGTCTGGGGAACCGGGGTCAGCGTCCCCTCTGCAAGCTTCCTTAAGGTAGACAGAATCAAAGGCCCCCCTGCTGCGCTTAGCTTGTCATGAAGGCTGCCGCCAGTCTCCTTTTCTTCGATGGGAATCACGATTTTCTCCAGCATATCTCCGGTATCCAGCCCTGCATTCATCTGCATGGTGGTAATACCCGTTTCCTTCTCCCCGTCGATAATGGCCCACTGGATCGGCGCGGCCCCCCGGTATTTGGGCAAAAGAGAGGCGTGGATATTAATACAGCCAAAGGGGGGGAGCGATAAAATCCGCTGAGGAAGGATCTGGCCAAAGGCGGCCACCACGATCACGTCCGGGGCCATGGCCTCCAGCTGGGCGAAAAAGCCATCCTCCTTTACCCTTACCGGCTGGTACACAGGTATCCCAAGGGCCAGGGCTCTCTCCTTCACCGGAGTCATCTGGACCGCCTTTCCCCTTCCCTTTGGTTTATCCGGCTGGGTAATCACTGCCGCCACCTCATGGCCGCCGGACACCAGGGCCTCCAGGGCAGGCACGGAAAAATCCGGCGTTCCCATAAAAACGATTTTCATTCATTTCCTCCTTCTTGTTCCAGCAGTCTACTCTTCCTCATCCTCCAGGGTGTCTGCGTCCACTAATTCCCCTTCTACCAGCTCCACATACAGCTGACCGTGAAGATGGGCGCACTCGTGGCAGAGGGCCCTTGCCAGGAATTCCTCGCCCTCCACCTGGATGGGCTCCATGTTCACATCCAGGGCCCGGACCACCACGTGGTTCGGCCTGGTTACGGTGCCGTATTTCCCCGGCACGCTTAAACAGCCCTCATATCCGGTCTGCTCTCCCTCCTGGAAGATAATCTCCGGATTAATCAGCACATACTGATCTCCGTCGTCTACATCCACAACCACAATCTGCTTTAAAATCCCCACCTGGGGCGCGGCTAAGCCCACCCCGCCGGAATCGTACATGGTTTCCAGCATATCATCAATCAACTGCCGGAGCCTGGGCGTCATCTCCTTTACCGGCTTACACTCCTTTGTCAAGATTTCATCTCCAATGGTTCGCACCTGTCTGATCGCCATAGTTTATTCTGATCCTTTCTTTTTATCTTATCAGGGAAAATCAAACAGCAGAGCTACCGTGCCGTCTGCTCCCACTGTCTTCCAGCGCTCTTCAAGCCACTTCCGCACCTGGATCAAGATACGGTAGGGAGACATTTCCCCACAGTCCTCTCCAGAAATTATAGCACAATTCTTGCACTTCATATATAAAATTTTTCTATAGATATCATTAAGTTTGTAAATGGGGGCATTCACCGGGCCAATCAGCTGAAGGGAGGAGGCTGACTCCCGGGCTGTCGCATCCTTCATCCACCGGTGAATCACCCCCATGGCCTTTTCCGCCATGGCCTCCTCCTGGGAGGAGACGGTCAGGGTCATCAGCGCCGACGCCGGCGGATAACCTAAAAGTCTTCTGTACGCCATCTCCTTCTCATAAAACCCATCATAATCCTGGGCGGCAGCCGCCTGGATGCAATAGTGATCCGGGCTGTAGGTCTGGATCATCACCTCCCCGGCCCGGGCGTCCCGGCCGGCCCTTCCAGCCGCCTGGGTAAGCAGCTGGAAGGTGCGCTCCCCGCAGCGGTAATCCGGAGCATAGAGAGACAGATCCGCCGCCAGGATCCCCACTAGAGTCACAGCCGGGAAATCGTGGCCTTTCACTATCATCTGGGTCCCGATTAAGATATCCGCCTCATGGGCTCCGAAGGCAGCCAGGATCCCATCGTGGCTGCCTTTTTTCGAGGTGGTGTCCAGATCCATCCGCAGCACCCTGGCGCTGGGAAAGGTTTCCCGGACCATAGCCTCGATCTTCTCCGTCCCTGTGCCAAAGGGCGCCAGATAGGGAGACTGGCACACCGGGCATGCTCCGGGCCTTGGGATCTGGTAGCCGCAGTAGTGGCAGACCAGACGCTGATTCTGATGGAGGGTCAGGGTTACATCGCAGTGGGGGCATTTGATGGCCTCCCCACAGCTCCGGCAGGAAAGAAACTGGGAATATCCCCGCCGGTTTAAAAAGAGCATCACCTGCTCCTGCCGTTTAAGGGTCTCCTGGATGCGCTGCTGTAATATCCGGCTGAAAACCGACCGGTTTCCCTCCTTCAGCTCCCTTCGCATGTCCACCACCTGAATCTGGGGAAGGACGCTGTTTGCCTTGGCCCGCCGGGTGATCCGGAAGTAGCCGTAAAGCCCGGATACAGCCCTGGAATAAGACTCCACCGACGGGGTGGCGGAGCCTAAAACTACAGAGGCCTGGCTGAGTGCGGCCCGGTACTGGGCTGTCTCCCTGGCGTGATAGCGGGGGGTTAGCTCGCTTTTATAAGCGCCCTCATGCTCCTCGTCGATGATAATCAGCCCCAGCTGCTTAAAAGGCGTAAACAAGGCCGAGCGGGGGCCGATCATGATCTGGATCTCCCCCTTTCTGGCCCGCTCAAACTGATCATACTTCTCACCAGCGGACAGCCTGGAATTAATAAAGGAGACCTGGCCCCCGAACCGCCTGCAGAACCGCATCACCGTCTGATAGGTAAGGGAGATTTCCGGAATCAGCAGAATCACCTGCTTTCCCAGGCTCCTTACATGGTCTATCAGCTCCATATAGATTTCTGTTTTCCCGCTGCCGGTAATCCCGTGAATCAGATAGGTTTTCCGTATCCCTGCATCATACTCGCTGCAGATCTGAGAGACCGCCGCCTGCTGCTGATCATTTAAGCGGATGGAGGGCTCCTTCCCCTTTTCGCCTGCCAGAAAGCCATCTGCCGGGTTCCGATAGGTGAACTGGGTGTCAATGGCAATCACTCCCCGCTCCGCCAGGGGCCGGATGGAGGCTGGGGACAGATTCAGCTGGGAGACAGCCATATCGTAAGGGAGCACCGGTGTGTGGACCATGGCCCGCAGAAGCCGTTCTCTCGCCTTATAGCCCTTTTTTACTGCCTTTTGGATCTCCTCCTCCAGCTCCTCTGGTGAAAGAAGGCAGCGAAGGAACCGCCGGCTTACCTGCCGGATCTGCTGCTTCACCGGAAGCACCGTCTTTAAGGCCTGATTCATGGTGGAGCCATACCGCTCCTTCATCCACCAGGCAACCTGAATAAGCTGGGACTCCGCAGAAACACTCCCCGCATGAATCCCAGCGATCTCTTTGATTTTGGAAGGATCATAGCCAGCCTGATCCGATAAGTCCACCACATATCCGCTGCGGACCCGGTTCCCCTTCCCAAAGGGAACATCCACCAGGCAGCCTGCGTGAACCTGCTCCCTTAAGGGCTCAGGTATCCGGTAGGTAAAGGGCCGGTCTACCTTTTCATGGGATATATCGATAATAACATGGGCAAATTCCGCCATCCTCGTTCCTTCTCTCCAGTTTTTAAAGGCCGCTTACGCCTTAAGTGATTTCTGCTCCTTGAGAAGCGCCAAAACCACAGCTCCCAGCCCCATACTATTAGAGCCCTTGACTAGCAGCGTATCCCCGGAAAGCAGCTGGCCATCCAGCCACTGGTACAGCGCCTCCCTGTCCTGGAAGCAGTGAACCTGCGTCCCCTTTTCCCTCTTTAAAGGCGCCTCCATCTCCGCAGCCAGCTCCCCGTAGAGGAGTACAAAGTCCACCCCTTTTCCCGCCAGAAACTCTCCTATCTCCCGGTGGTGGAATGAGGCCTCTGGCCCAAGCTCCTTCATATCCCCAAGGACGGCAAAGCTTCTTCCGGTTTTCGGCATATCAAGGAGCACCTGAAGCCCCGCCTTCATGGAAACCGGGCTGGCATTATAAGAATCATCAATGATGGTGATTCCCCGGACATGGTGTATCTTCTGCCGGCCCCCAAGGCCGCAAAACTGCTCCAGCATCCCGGCCGCCTCAGCCATGAAAACCCCGTTCTCCCGGGCGATGGCAAGGGCCGCCATGGCATTGCCCACCATGTGGCGTCCCGGCACAGAAAGCTTAACCAGAGCCTGCTCCCCCCTGTCGCGGCACCAGGCTGTGAAGGAAAAGCACCCATCCTTAAGGGTCAAATCCTCTGCATAGTAATCACAGGATGGATCCATCCCATAGGTAATCCTGCGGCAGCCTTCCTTCGGAGATACCTCCCTGAGTATGGGATCGTCCCCATTCACATAGAGAATCCCTCCTGGCGCCATGCCGTCCTGGATGTGAAGCTTTTCCCGGCAAATCCCCATTTGGGATCCCAGCTGGCCGATGTGAGCGATGCCGATATTGGTCATCACCGCCTGATTCACTCTGGCCACCATGGAAATCCGGTGCATCTCCCCTGGTTCGCTGACCCCCAGCTCGATGACGCCGATCTCATCCTGGGAGGAGATCTCTGTCATAGTAATGGGCACCCCCACCTGGCTGTTGCTGTTCCCGGGCGTCTGGTAAACCTGATATCTGGCGGAAAGCGCCCCTGCGATCATCTCTCTGGTGGTGGTCTTACCCACACTGCCTGTGACCCCGATTAAGGGCAGGGCCATACGCTCCCGGTACCACGCGCCGATGCTCTGCAATGCCAGCTTCGTGTCCTCCACCCGGATCCAGGGATGGCAGTCCTCCATCTGATCATGACGGCTTGTAAGGGCTGCCTTTGCCCCGGCGGCAAAGGCCCCTTCCATAAACTGGTGGCCATCCACCTTCTCCCCGATAATCGGCACAAAAAGGTCCTGCCCCTTCATATGCCTGGAATCGATGCTGATGTGACGGATGGGCTCATCTGGAGCGCCGCAGAGCAGCCTTCCGCCGCAGGCCTTTACAAGATCCCTTACTGTTACATGTTCCATCCTTCTATCCCTGCTTTCCCAGATTTCTTAATACATCCTCCACCACTTCCCGGTCCAGGAAATGGGTGCGGACCCCGTTTACCTCCTGGTAATCCTCGTGTCCCTTTCCAATGATGGCAATCATATCTCCCGGCTCTGCGTGGGTGATGGCGTAAGTGATGGCCTCCCGCCGGTCCGGAATCTCCAGGTATGCGCCTCCCGTAGGGATCAGCCGGCTCTTAATGTCCTCGATAATATCCTCCACCCGCTCATACCGGGAATTATCTGCTGTGATGATGCTTAAATCCGCCATTTTCCCTGCCATCTCGCCCATGGCATAGCGCCGGTCCTTAGAGCGGTTTCCGCCGCATCCGAATACCACCACCAGACGGGCAGGGTGGTAATCCCGCAGGGTTTTCAGAAGATTCTCCATGCTAAGGGCATTGTGGGCGTAGTCAATGATCACCTTGCAGACCGGGGAGGCGTAGGCCAGCTCCATCCGCCCATTCACCTTCAGATGCTCCAGCCCGTGGCACACCTTCTCCTTTGGCAGGTCCAGGAAGCTGCACACACTTATGGCTGCCATGGCATTGGAGGCATTAAAGGCGCCGGGGATGCCCACCCGCACCTGGGTCTCATACCTGCCGGAAACGGCAAACTCCAACCCTACAAATGCATCCTCCGAAACATACTTGATGGGGCCTGCCATAAAGTCTGCCTCCCCCGAAAGGCTGTAGGTGTACACCGGGCAGGCGGCGCTCCCGGCCGCCTTTCTCACATCCGCCTCATCCTGGTTGGCTATCCCGGTCCTGCACTGCTGGAAAATCATGGACTTACAGCCTAAGTACTCCTCATAATCGGCATGTTCGTCCGGGCCGATGTGGTCCGGGGAAATATTCGTAAAGACACCGTAGTCAAAGAAAATCCCGTCGGTGCGGTGCAGCTTAAAGGCCTGGGAAGACACCTCCATCACCATATATTCGCATCCATTTTCCGCCATCCGGAAAAAATATTCATGGAGCTGGTAGGACTCCGGCGTGGTATTTCTTGTGGGCTCAAAGGTATCGCCGAAATACGCCCCATTGGTCCCGATCATCCCAACCTTTTTCCCGCAGGCCTCCAAAATGGCTTTTATCATATGGGTAGTGGTGGTCTTTCCCTTAGTCCCGGTGACGCCGATGGTGATCATCCTTCTGGCAGGAAAGCCAAATCTGGCCGCCGAGAGAAGGGCCAGCGCCCTCCTCCCATTTTCTACCTGGAGGATCACCGCGTCCTCAGGAAGGGAAACCGGGTCCTCCACCACAAACACCCTGGTTCCCGCCTCATAAACCTGGCTGCAGAAGCTGTGGGAATCGATTCTGGCTCCCTTCATACACACAAACACCGAGCCCGGGCAGGCCCTTCTGGAGTCGTACACCACCTCCGTCACCTCTGTCTCCGGACACCCCTGCAGCACCTTATAATCTAACTCTTCCAGCCAATCCTTTACCGTCATAGCGATTCCCCTTCTAAGCTTGTTACGGTTCACGGCCCTGCCGTTCACAGCAACAAAATGCACACAAAATGGTTATTTACTTCTATCCTTACCGTTATCCTGCTTACAAGCCTATCCTAAAATAATCCGGTAATCCTTCCTGAAGCGTCCACGTCAATGTCATTGGCCGCCGGCTTTTTCGGCAGTCCGGGCATGGTCATAATCGCCCCGGTTAATACCACCACAAACCCGGCCCCCGCGGAAACATAGGCGTCTCTTACCTGGATGGTAAAGCCGGTGGGCCTTCCCAGCTTATTCTGGTCATCAGATAAGGAGTACTGGGTCTTTGCCATACATACCGGAAGGCTTCCAAATCCCATCTGGGCCGCCTTCTTTAAAGCCTTGGCCGCCGCCGGGGCAAAGCTTACCCCGTCAGCGCCGTAGATCTCCCTTGCCACGGTCTCGATCTTTTCCTCCAGGCTCATCTCATCTGGATAAATGGGGGCGAAATGGCTCTCCTTTGACTCCAAGGTCTCCAGCACCTTCTTTGCCAGGGCAATCCCGCCCTCGCCGCCCTTGGCCCAGACCTCCGACAGGGCAAACTCGCAGCCCCGGTCCTCACAGAACTTCTTAATCAATGCGTATTCTGCTTCCGTATCACTTATGAAGGAATTTAAGGTAACCACCACCGGAACCCCGTACTTCTGGAGATTTTCAATATGCTTTTCCAGATTTACAATGCCCCTTTCCAGTGCCTCCAGATTCTCCTGGGACAGGTCGGTCTTGGGAACCCCTCCATTATACTTCAGCGCCCGGACCGTGGCCACCAGCACCACGGCATCCGGCTTTAACCCAGCCATCCGGCATTTAATGTCAAAGAATTTCTCTGCGCCCAGATCCGCGCCAAAGCCGGCCTCGGTCACAGTAATGTCCGCCAGCTTTAAGGCCGTGCGGGTCGCCCGGACGCTGTTGCACCCGTGGGCAATATTGGCAAAGGGCCCGCCGTGGACGATGGCGCCTGTGTGCTCCAAAGTCTGGATCAGGTTGGGCTTTAAGGCGTCCTTTAAGAGGGCGGCCATGGAGCCTACCGCCTGCAGATCCTTTGCGGTAACCGGCTCCCCGGCGTAATTGTAGGCCACGATAATCCGGCCCAGCCGCTCCTTTAAGTCCTCCATATCCTTTGCCAGGCAGAGGATGGCCATAATCTCCGAGGCCACGGTGATAACAAAATGATCCTCTCTTACCACCCCGTCCGGCTTGGCTCCCAGGCCGACCACCACATTCCGCAGCACCCGGTCATTCATGTCCAGACACCGCTTCCAGAGAATCTGGCGGGTGTCGATTCCCAGCTCATTCCCCTGCTGGATGTGATTATCCAGAAGGGCGGCCAGCAGGTTATTGGCCGAGGTAATGGCATGGAAATCCCCGGTGAAATGCAGATTTAAATCCTCCATGGGCACCACCTGGGCGTAGCCGCCGCCGGCCGCCCCGCCCTTGATGCCAAAGCAGGGCCCCAGGGAGGGCTCCCGAAGGGCGATAATCGCCTTCTTGTTAAGCTTTGCCAGCGCCTGTCCCAGGCCCACGGTGGTGGTGGTTTTCCCTTCTCCTGCCGGGGTGGGATTAATGGCAGTAACCAGTACCAGCTTGCCGTCCTTCCGATCCTTTACCTGATCCCAGAGCTCATCGGTCAGCTTGGCCTTATACCTTCCGTAAAGCTCCAGGTCATCTTCTCCGATTCCATAGGCTGCCGCCACCTCCCGGATGGGAAGCATGGACGCCTCCTGGGCGATCTGAATATCTGTCTTCATAACGATCCTCCTTTAATTTCCGCCAGAGAGGAATTGTTCAAACTCCTCCATGGTCATCAGCAGTTTCCTGGGCTTGGTTCCCTCTTCCTCCCCCACCACACCGGCCTCCGCCAGCTGGTCCATGATCCGGGCCGCCCGGTTAAAGCCGATTTTAAACATCCTCTGGAGCATGCCGATGGATGCCTTCTCCTTCTCTATAATAAATCTTCCGGCCTGGGCAAAGTACTCGTCCCGGCTGTTATCCCCGCCGCTAAAGCCATCCAGCGTGCTGTTCATCACCCTGGACTCTACTTCTGAGCTGTAGGAGGTAGTCAGCCCCTGTTCTGTTAAAAACTCTACCACCTGGGACACCTCCTGGTCAGAGACAAAGGCCCCCTGCACCCGCTGGGGCTTGGGAACTCCAGAAGGGTAAAAGAGCATATCTCCCTTTCCTAACAGCTTCTCCGCCCCGTTCATATCGATAATGGTCCTGGAGTCCACCCCTGAGGACACGGAAAAGGCAATCCGGGAGGGCACATTGGCCTTAATCAATCCGGTGATAACGTTCACCGAGGGACGCTGGGTGGCAATCACCAGATGGATCCCCGCCGCCCTGGCCAGCTGGGCCAGACGGCAGATGGCGTCCTCCACCTCCCCGGGCACCACCATCATCAGATCCGCCAGCTCGTCGATGATAATGACGATCTGGGGAAGCTTCTTCGGACGGTTTTCCTCTGGAATATTGGTAAGATTCTTGATTTTCTCATTATACCCCTTTAGATCCCGGACATTGTATTCTGCAAATTTCTTATACCGGTCTCCCATCTCCGCCACCGCCCAGTTTAAAGCGCCGGAGGCCTTCTTGGGATCCGTGACCACAGGGATCATCAGATGGGGAATGCCATTATATACGCTCAGCTCCACCACCTTGGGATCCACCATAATCAGCTTTACATCCTCCGGGTCCGCCTTAAAGATAATACTCATAATCAAGGTATTGATGCAGACGGATTTACCAGAGCCGGTGGCTCCCGCGATGAGGAGGTGGGGCATCTTCCCGATGTCCGCTGTCACCGGCTGTCCGCCGATATCCTTGCCCACGGCAAAGGTCAGCCTGGATTTGCTGTTTACAAAGCCCTCGGACTCCAGAAGCTCCCTCAAGTATACCATGGAGGTCTCCTTGTTGGGCACCTCGATGCCTACGGCTGACTTTCCCGGTATAGGCGCCTCGATCCGGATCTCCGCGGCCGCCAGGCTCAGCTTAATATCGTCTGCCAGCCCCACGATCCGGCTTACCTTCACCCCCTGCTCCGGATGAAGCTCATACCGGGTCACGGAAGGGCCGCAGCTGATATTGGTCACAGTAACGCCTACGCCGAAATTCCGCAGGGTCTGCTGCAGCTTAATCGCCGTCTCCTTGTACTCATCCTCTGAGAAGGCTCCGGCTGCCCGGCTGCCCTTCTTAAGCAGGCTGGTGGGCGGGAACACATAGGGCTTTTTCACTGGCTCCGGCGCCTTCCCGGATGCCCTTAAGGCCGCCTCCGGCCTCTCCTGGGCTGCCTCCTCCCGCCGGCTCTCGATCCTCTTATGAAGCAGCTCTGTCTCGGTCTCGATGATTTTTCCATTGGCCGTCACCACCCGCTTTTCCCCTTCTGGAACATAAATACTCTGGGGACTGTCCGGCTCGTCCCAGGGCACTGGCCCGGACTGGCTGGATGGCACTGTACCTGCATGGGATTGGTGCAGGCTGGATGGCCTGTCCTGGTTCCCTGAAGCCAGCGGATCTGCCACTCTGCCGTGAAGCATTGGATCCGGATCGCCGGTAGGCTGGAGCTGAAGTGCCGGATTCGGTTCGCTGGCGGACTGGAGCTGAAGTGCCGGATTCGGTTCGCTGGCGTGCTGGAGCTGACGTGCTGGCTTCAGATCGCCGGCGGACTGGCTCTGACGAACTGCTTCTGGAGCATCGGCGTTTTGGATCTGGCCCATTGGATCCAGATCCCCAGACGGCCCGGCCCACTGTTCTGGTTTTTCCAGGCCATTGGATGCTGCAGTCAGCCGACTGGCAGTGCCTGGATTAACAGAATCGGTTTGAGGCAGGGGATCCTCCGCAAAGAAATCCCAGCTGACGCCTCCTCTCAGCTCATCCTTCGAATGTTCCTCCTGGAAGGTTATGGATCCATCAAAATCCGTCCCGGCTTCCATGGCTGTCTTTCCCAGCTGGCTCTGCATTCCTTCAAAGCTCTCCGAAGCCGGCTCCTCTCCCGGCAGGGCCGGCACTGGAAGTGTATCGTCCAGCTCCTCCATGGTCATCAGCTCCCGGTCCGCATACAGAGGCCCGTCCTTTCGCTTTCCTGCCTTCTTGGAAAAGGAGAGAACCTTCTCCTCGCCCTGCCCTGCCTTAGGCCGGCTCTCTGCGGATGAAATCTCCATGGAAGCTCCGCCGGTCTCCCGGAGCTCTGAAGCCCCTCCGGCGCCATACATTCCTGCCTGCCCATTCCAGCCTTCTGCGCCGGACATACCGCCCTGTCCATTCCAGCCTTCTGCGCCGGGCATACCG